>JAEEVB010000076.1 GCA_016287065.1 Muribaculaceae bacterium | reverse complement strand
CCTTGAACCACGAGAAGCGGGCCAGGAAACTCAAAGTGGTGCCAACGGGGCAGATGCTGTTACACCAGGTGCGGCCATGCTTCCAGGCCAGCACCACGATGGCCACAATCACGCCCAGCGTCACCAGCAGCACAGGCAGGCTCTTGAGCCACACATCCTTGCTGTAGAAGGCATAACTGTCGAAGTGTTCGCTGATAGAGGCCAGCACATTGTTGCCCCACACATAGAGCGGCTGCAGGAAAGTGTTCACAAAACGCCCGTAGGTGCCATAGGGGGCAAGCAGGGCTATCACGATGCCCAGTCCCAGCACCACAGCCACAATGAGCAGCACCAGCATGGCATAGCGCAGCCAGTTCTTGGCGGGACTGTAGCTGAAGCGATTCTTCTTTTTCCTGCCGTGAATCCACGACACAATGTCCTGGAACACGCCCAGCGGGCATATCACCGAACAGTAGATGCGGCCAAAGACGAGCGTGAGCAGTGCCAGCACCACAATCACCACCGCGTTCAGCGCCAGCACGGCAGGCAACAGCTGCACCTTAGCGAGCCAGCCCAGCCAGTGATGTAGCGTACCCGAGAAATCGAGCAGCAACAAGGTGATGAGCGTGAAGCACACTGCCGCTAAAATGATTCTTATTTTTCGTAGCATAAGTGAATTGGTTTTCTATAGTAAACTTGTTAATTATCGACTAATCTCTTAGCAATTTCTTAATAATTCCGTAAAAGTAACATTTTTTCCTCACATTTCAAAATCACATCCCCACACTCCCCCCAAAAACCACTAAAAAATCAGTGTTTTCACCTAGTAAACCTTGATAGTATAGGCGAAAACTTCTTTGACTCTGCAGAGATTTTTGTGGTTATGGTTCGCGTAGCAAGAAGGCCACACACATTTTCCAATTATTTTGCGATAAAAATAACTATTACAACACAAATTATTCACACCGAAACCAGCAGTTATAGCAAAAAGGGCTTCGTGTAATTTTCATTTCATTTACAAATTCCAACTTTAGCCAGATTTTTGCTTTTTTAAACGATCTTTGTTAACACCTTTTGAATATATCATTATCTCAAGTTAGGACAAATATTTTCATCATAATTGACCATGAATTTTCAGCGAATATATTGCCATTGCAACATATTTACACTATCTTTGTAACAACACTTTCACGAGCATAGATATGGAACAAAAAAGGCTTTTTCTACTTGATGCTTATGCACTTATTTTCAGGGCTTACTATGCACTGATGCGAAATCCGCGCTTCTCAAAAAGCGGCATCGACACCAGCGCCATTTTCGGCTTTGTCAACACTCTGCAGGACCTGCTCAAACGCGAGAATCCCTCGCACATCGCCGTGTGCTTTGACCCCAAAGGCAAGACCTTCAGGCATGAGGCCTATGAGCAATACAAGGCCAACCGCGACGAGACACCCGAGGGCATCAAGGTGGCGGTGCCCTACATCAAGCGCATTCTCGAGGCCTACCGCATCCCCATCTTCGAGGTGCCGGGCTTTGAGGCCGACGATGTGATAGGCACCCTCTCACAAAAAGCCTCTTCGGCGGGTTTCATGACCTACATGGTGACCGGCGACAAGGACTTCGGACAACTGGTGAACGAACACGCCAAAATCTACAACCCTGGCAAGAACGAGGTGCTGGGCGTTGACGAAATCAAGGCAAAGTACGGCATCACCGATCCCCTGCAGGTCATCGACATCCTGGGCCTCATGGGCGACACGGCCGACAACATTCCAGGCTGCCCCGGCGTGGGCCCCAAGACCGCTGAGAAACTCGTGCAGCAGTATGGCAGCATCGAGCACTTGCTGGAATCAACAAGCGAACTCAAAGGCAGCCTCAAGGACAAAATCGAGAACAATGCCGAGCAAATCAGGTTCTCGAAGTTCCTCGCCACCATCAAGACTGATGTGCCCATGGACTTCGATGAAGAGCAACTGCAGCGCCGGCCGGCCGACTTCCAGGCAATGCGCACCGTGTTCAACGAACTCGACTTCAAGACGCTTGCTACACGCATCATCGACCATGCCGAGGCCAACATAGGACTCGAAGGCGTTGCCGCTCCAGCACCCGTTGAACCCGCCCCTGCCCGCAACGCCACACAGCAGCCCTCGCTCTTCGACTTTGCCCACGCTCCCGCCGAACCAACCCCCGTCGTGGAAACTATCACCCTCAAGTCACACAACCACAACTATCAGGTGGTGGCCGACCTCGACGAGGCTGCCAAGGTGATTGAACGACTTGTGAAATCGCCCTCGGTGGCGGTCAACATCGTGGCGGCAGGCGATGAGGCCATGACGGCACAGATTCTGGGCTTCGCCCTTGCCAGTGAACGCTACACCGCCTTCTACCTGCCCCTTGACGGCTTTGGGTGGATGACCGATGTGGTGCGACCCCTTTTCGAGAACAAGCAAGTGCGCATCGTCAGCAACGATGTGAAGCGCGACATGGTGATGCTGCACAATGCCGGCATCCACTTCCAGGCACAGTACTACGACACCTCGGTAGCCCACTACCTGCTGCAACCCGAGCGCAATCACGCTACCGCCAACATTGCCCGCGATATACTCAACTATCAGACCATCGATCCCGAAACAGTGTTCGGCCCCAAAGGTCGTGGACAGAAGAAACTGCAGGAAGTGCCCGCCGACAAACTCTGCAACCTGGTGTGCGAACTCGCTGACATCACCCTTGACTTGCCCGAAGCACTCGACAAAGCACTTGCCGACAACCAGCAGACACACCTGCTCACCGACATCGAACTACCTCTTATCGAGGTGCTTGCCGCTATGGAAATAGCCGGTGCACGCATCGATGTGAAGGCCCTCAACGACTACTCGGTGACCCTCACCGCACAAGTCGACGAACTGGAGCGGCAATGCCACGAATTGGCCGGCAAGCAGTTCAACACCGCCTCGCCCGCACAGGTGGGAGAAATCCTCTTCGACCACCTGCAACTCGATGCCAAGGCCAAGAAAACCAAGACGGGCCAATACTCCACCACCGAGGAGGTGCTCATGAAATTGCGCGATCGTCACCCGCTCGTCGACAAGATTCTGGAACTGCGCGGCATTCGCAAACTGCTCTCCACCTATGTCAACGCCCTGCCGGCGCTCATCAACCGCCGAACGGGCCGCATCCACACCACCTATAACCAGACGGTTACCGCCACAGGCCGACTCTCGTCGACCAATCCCAACCTGCAGAACATTCCCGTGCGCAACGAGGAGGGCCGCGAGATTCGCAAGGCCTTCATCCCCGCCGACGGCAATGTGTTCTTCAGTGCCGACTACTCGCAGATTGAACTGCGCCTGGTGGCCGACCTGAGCCAGGATGCCACCATGCTCGATGCCTTCAAGCACGGGCACGACATCCACGCCATCACTGCCGCCAAAATCTACCACGAGCGGCTCGAAGATGTCACCCCCGACCAGCGTCGCAAAGCCAAGACCGCCAACTTCGGCATCCTCTACGGCATCTCGGCATTCGGACTTTCGGAACGGCTCAACATTCCCCGTGCCGAGTCTAAGATGCTCATCGACGGCTACTTCCAGACTTTCCCGCAGGTGCGCGCCTACATCGACCGCAGCATCGCACAGGCCAAGGAAAAAGGCTATGTGACCACACTCTATGGCCGCCGACGCATGTTGCCTGACATCAACTCGCGCAATGCCGTGGTGCGCAGCTTCAGTGAGCGCAATGCCATCAACGCGCCCATCCAGGGCACCGCTGCCGACATCATCAAGATTGCCATGATTCACATCTACCGTCGATTCAAGGAGGAGAACATCCAGTCGAAGATGATTCTGCAAGTGCATGACGAACTCAACTTCGATGTACGCCCCGACGAACTCGAGCAGGTGACCCGTATTGTGGTAGAGGAAATGGAGAACGCCTACAAGGGCGGCGTGCGCCTCACCGCCAGCCACGGCACCGGCGCCAACTGGCTCGACGCCCACTAACAAAAATAGCGAACAAGGATTATCCCGTCCGCTATCATAATTCCATCAAAAAAAGGCGCTCAATCAAGCGCCTTTTTGTTCTTCGTCCTCATCGGGAATGTAGGGCACTTCGCCCTCAAGCCGTTCAGGAACCGTGTTGCCATCCTCATTCAGGTCGCCCCCGTCTGGTGACACTTCGCCTTGCCATTGCCCGATATCTTCACCATCTTCAAGACCCAATATTGCTCTGAAAACCGATGGCGACTTGCCAGCGTTCTCCGGGTCCATATCAACGGCACCGGCCGTTTTCATAGCGCTTTCTGTACTGCTGGTTGTGGCCGAGGTTGTTTTCTCGCCACCGCCATGGCAGCTACCCAGCATCAGCGCTCCGGCTGCAAGGCCCGTGAGCATCACCGTTTTGCCGGCCATGCGACGCAGGTTCAGCTGCTGCTCCAGGTAGGCGACTTCGGCCTCGCACTTGGGGCAGGTGCCGGCACAGTCGCCCTGATAGCGGCATTCGCTCGTCACCAGCGATATGTCGTTGGCGCGCGCTATCTCCTGCCTGATTTCCTTCAATATCTTGCATGTCCTTTTACCTCTATACATAATGTTTTGATTTTTGTGGTTTAGTTATTTATTTTTTGCTCTTTTACTACGGGAACCGTGAGCCAATCTTTTACTGCTTCACCTTTTATTTTGACTGGATTAAATCGCTTTAATTTTTTGACGGCTTCAATCGCAGCAGCATCAACCTCAGGATTTACACCACGAACAACCTTTATCTCTCCAATGCTCCCATCCTCCATAATTTCAATCTTCACAACCACCGTGACCTTACCATTTCGATATTCTGTATCTTTTGGTACTATAAAATTTTCACTTAATTCTGTAACTAAAGCAGCATCGCCACCTGGATAAGTAGGCATTGGTTCATATATGCTGCCATAAATCTCTTCTCTTTCGTGTCTCTTTTGCTTTGGAACATCTCCCACTGGAGATAATTCAATTTGTTTTGGCACAGAATCGACTTTCAGCGCATTCAGTTGTTTATTCGTCAGCACATCAACCCCTTCACTGGCTTGCGATGCAAGAGGAACCATCCATGAACTAGCCACCAAACCACTGAGCACCACTGCCTTGCCGGCCATGCGACGCAGGTTGAGCTGCTGCTCCAGGTAGGCGACTTCGGCCTCGCACTTGGGGCAGGTGCCGGCACAGTCACCCTGATAGCGGCACTCACTCGTCACCAGCGATATGTCGTTGGCGCGCGCTATCTCCTGCCTGATTTCCTTCAGGATCTTGCATGTTCTTTTGCCTCTATACATAGTTTTTGAGTTTAGTGTTGAATGTTGAGTGTTTAGAGCGTCGAATCTTTGGATTTAGTGTTTAAAGTTGTGTCTTTAGGGAATATCTCTCAACTCTAAACCCTAAACTTCTAAACCCTAAACCCTTTGCTTCGCAAAGTTAATACTGCTCGTCATCGTTGGGGAACGAGCCGTCCTTCACATCAATGATATAATTGCCCACGCTGTCGATAATCTGCTCAGCCAGGTTGTTATACACACGCAGGAACTTGGGTTTGAAGTCGGTGTTCAATCCCAGCATGTCGTGCAGCACCAGCACCTGGCCGTCGCAATACTTGCCGCCACCAATGCCAATGGTGGGGATGGTGAGCCGCTCGGTCACCTTCTTGGCAAGCGTAGCAGGAATCTTTTCCAGCACAATGGTGAAGCAACCAGCCTCTTGTAAAGCTGCAGCGTCGCTGAGCAACTTCTGCGCCTCGGCCTCTTCGGTGGCACGGGTCACATAGGAGCCAAACTGATTGATCGACTGCGGGGTGAGGCCCAGATGACCGCACACGGGAATGCCCGCGCGCAATATCATCTCGATGCTGTCGTGCACCTCGCTGCCGCCCTCCAGTTTCACGCCGTCGGCACCAGTCTCCTGCATGATGCGCACAGCATTGCGTTGTGCCTCGATAGGGTCGCCCTTGTAGGTGCCGAAGGGCATATCCACCAGCACCATAGCGCGTTTCACGGCGCGCACCACCGTGCGGCCATACACAATCATGTCGTCGATGGTGATGGGCACCGTCGTGGCGTTGCCCTGCATCACATTCGAGGCACTGTCGCCCACCAGAATCATGTCGATGCCTGCCTTATCTACAAGGCCCGCCATCGTGAAGTCGTAAGCGGTGATCATCGCTATCTTCTCGCCCGCCAGTTTCATTTCCTGTACGCGCTTGGTGGTCACTTTCTTGGGGTTGGTGATGGTGTAAGTTGACATAACTTTTCTTTTTTATAATGATTTAGACGGCAAATATACACTTTTCTTGCAGTTACCACAAAATTTCAGTCTTTTTATTGCAAAAATATGGCTAATTTCAATGTCATCACCTTATATCCTTAATAAATCTAACTGGAACTGTCATACGCACGGCTACTTGTTTGCCGTTTTTTTTTGCTGGAACTAATTGAGGCAAATGACTTATGATCTCAAAAGCCAGTTTGTCTTCCTTTTTCCCTACACTGCGTGCAATGGTGGCTTTTTCCAAAATGCCTGATGAAGATATAGTTAATTGAAGGATTACAGCAGAAGCAGATAAATTAGTTACATTACTATCTAAGATACTAACACAACTGTCAACATATTGTTTGATGCTCATCCCATTATTTGCAATGAATGGTAGCTTATCAACATATATTTCCGAGAACACACCATCTACAGTTAGAGGAGCATTATTGCTTTTCCTTTTTTAATTAAACCTTCAAACCCAGGGGTTGTTGAAAGTGAGATTATGGGAGAATAGTATATTATAGAATCCTTTACTGTCTTGGCAACATAAGCAGGTTTGCCTTCATAAGTGCATCTATTGAATGTAATGTACCCTTGTTCATGTGGATAACCTATTTGATAACTACTTATTACATGGTCTGACACATTTAAGTTAGCATATTCTTGTTTATAATTATTTGCCATGTTTCTTAATGAATCGTAGAGACACTTATCACCTAAAAAACTTAAGTCTTTTTCAACATTAATAACAGTGCACTGATGTGGTGTTTTTATAAATAACATTGAATATAGAAAACGTCTTTCCACTGTATAAAACTGCTTATATTCAAAAACTGTGTCATGGCTTGTCCAAATGTTGTAACATCTTGGGAAACGTCCATTTTTTGACAAAACTTCCAAATCTAAATCATAGCACTTATAAAAACCTGATGCTAATTTGATTACTTCGTTGTTGCTCATGTGTTTATTTTGGCAACATGCAAGGAAAATCAGTAACATAGAGGAGAATATGATTTTTAAACTTACCATAAACTAATGAAATTAAATAAATTTATTAAATAAGTAAAAGGACGTTCTTTTCTTAGAAACCTCCCATCATCCCACTTGACACCCAAGCTTTTATGAATGGTGACATTATACACTTTTCTTGCAGTTACCACAAAAAAAGTGAAAAAATTATCACAAATACAATCCAAAAAGGGAATTTGGGTTGCTATTTGGTCTTGTGGGTCATGATGTCGAGCACAAAGCGGTCGGTCACATCCATGCCGCGGCTGCCGATTGCGGTGAGGTTGCGAATGCTCTGGTCCACATCGTCGTCGATGATGCCCTCTTGCGAGGAAACATACTTGTGCTGCATGGCCAGCATGGCGCTGAGCATGGCGGTAGCCACGCCGCTGGTGAGCTTGAGCGCGCACGAAGGCTTGGCACCGTCACAAATCATGCCCGTGAGATTGGCAATCATATTCTTCACCGAGTAGCTGATTTGCTCATAAGTGCCACCCATCAGGTAGGTGATGCCACAGCTGCTGCCAGTCGAAGCCACCACGCAACCGCACAAGGCCGACAGGGCACCCAGGGTCTGCTTGATGTAGATGGCGGTGAGGTTCGAGATGATGAGGGCGCGAATCAGCTCTTCCTCGGTGTTGTGATTCTCCTCGGCAAACACCACCACAGGCATTGTGGCGCAAATGCCTTGGTTGCCTGAGCCCGAATTGCTCATCACGGGAACCATAGCCCCAGCCATGCGCGCATCGCAGGCACAACTGGTCGACGACAGAATCTTAGAGAAGATGCTGTCGCCCATGATGCCGCGGCCCAGTGGCGAGAGCATGGTCTTGCCGAGCTGGTGCCCGTAGTTTTCGCGCAGTCCGCTCTTTGCGGCAGCCTCGTTGAGTTTCTTGGCCTCGAGGATAAAACGCAGCTGTTCAATATCGGTCTGCGTCGCGAAGTCATACACCTTGCGCAGGTTGAGTTGCGGATCCTCGGGCGCAGTCTGTTCCTCTGCACCGTCACTGCAAACGGAAGAGTTAGTGGCCACTTCTTCGCCGTCCTTAGACAACCACACAAAGTGGGTGTGATGCGTCTTGATGCGTGCCTCGGCACTATGTTCGCCGGCTGTTACGCAAGCGTTGATATAGAGTTTATCGAGATCATCCTTTTCGAGCGTGACATGTATTCTGCCCTCAGAGATGAACTGTTTGCCGCGCTCCACCGCCTCGCGGTTGCAGTCGCACAGCACCTCGAGCTGCTTCTCGGGCCGGCCTATGAGTGCACCCAGTGCAATGGCAATGGGCAAACCTATCATACCCGTTCCGGGAATACCCACACCCATGGCGTTCTTGAGAATGTTGGCGCTCAGTCGCACATCCACCCGCTCGGGAACCGTGCCGAGCAATTCTACGGCCTTTGCCACACACAGCGCTACAGCAATGGGCTCGGTGCAGCCAATGGCGGGCACCACCTGTCGCTTGATAAGGGCTATTATCGCATCTCGTTCTTCAGCAGTAATCATAGTATAATCGGTTAAGAGTTTATATTAGGTATGCAAAATTATAAATAATTTTCTTACTTTACTTCGTCTCATCAAAAATTGATTGCAAGTACTCTACCAGTTTGCGCACGGCGCGGCCTCGGTGCGAGATGGCATTCTTCTCCTCGGGCTGCATCTGTGCAAAGGTGCGTCCGTCACCCTCCACAGGCTGGAAAATGCTGTCATATCCAAAACCGCCCTCGCCATGACGCTCGGTGAGAATCACGCCCTCGACCTTGCCGTCAAAGAACTTCATATCCTCAAACCGCAGCGGGAACTCGGTGGTGTCGTCCTCCTCACGCTCAATGAGCGCAACCACTGTGCGGAAGCGGGCTGTGCGCTCCGGTGCAGGCACATCCTTCATTTCACGCAGCACACGGTCGATGTTGCGGTCACTGTCGTGCGCCACACCGCCATAGCGTGCCGAGTGCACACCAGGAGCGCCATTAAGCGCGTCAATCTCCAACCCCGTGTCGTCGCTGAAGCAGTCGTAGCCATAATGGTCGGCCACATAGCGCGCCTTCATCTCGGCATTGCCTTGCAGGGTGTCGGCCGTTTCGGGTATATCCTCATGGCAGCCAATGTCGTTCAGACTCAGTATCTCAATCTTGTCGCCCACTATCTGGCGCAGTTCCTCCAGTTTGTGGGCATTATTGGTAGCAAAAACTATCTTTTTCATTGTTCAATCGATTATTTAAGAAAACAATCCCCGCACCACTTTGAAGTGACCCCCAAAAGTTGGACGGGTTAAACATTAATGGCTTAGAGAAAGAGTTCGGTATTGCACCGGGCTCTTTCCTTTTAACCTGGATTTGATTCTTTTATTGTTGTAATAGTCAATATATTCATCCAAAGCCTTCATGAAGGCTTCGGGCGATTCGAACTGTTCGGCATACAAAAGTTCGGATTTCATAATCCCGAAGAAGTTCTCTGCCATGGCATTGTCAAGACAATTTCCTTTGCGTGACATGCTTTGCGTTATGTGATGGTCAGCCAGTCTCTGACGATAACCAAAGTGCTGATATTGCCATCCTTGATCGGAATGCAGGATAAGACCATCGAGGTTGCCGAACTTGGCAAACGCTTTGTCCAGCATGTCATATATCTGTTCCAGATTAGGACTCTTTGAGAGGTTGTAGGAGATTATCTCTCCGTTGAACATGTCCAATATCGGAGACAAATACAACTTTGT
>JAEEVB010000075.1 GCA_016287065.1 Muribaculaceae bacterium | reverse complement strand
GGCGCTCCGCACGCGCTCCACTATCTCACGGTTGCCAGGCACGCTGAAGTAGTCGACAATGCTCTCGGCAATCTTAGGGCCAATTTCGGGAATGGCGGCCAGTTGCTCGGCATCCATCGCCATGAGGTTGTCGATGTTGTGCACATTGCGTGCCAGCACCTTGGCAATGGTTTCGCCCACATAAGTGATGGAAAGTGCAAATATCACACGCTCGAAAGGCACTTGCAACGATGCCTCGATGCCACGCAGCAGGCGCGACGCCGCTTTCTTCTGGAAGTGTTCCAACTGCAACAAGTCGTTGCCAGTGAGGTCGTAAAGGTCGGCAATATTGTTCACCAGCCCACTCTCGTGCAGCTGGATGGCCACCTCCTCGCCAATGCCGTCGATGTTCATGGCGTGGCGGCCCACAAAGTGCTCGATGCGACCCGTAATCTGGGGCGGACAGGCATATTTGTTGGGGCACACCCAAGCCGCTTCGCCCTCGACACGCACCAGCGGTGTGCCGCACACGGGACACTCACGCACAAACTCCACGGGCTTGCTGCCCGGTACGCGCTGCTTGAGGTCGACGCCCACAATCTTGGGAATGATTTCACCACCCTTCTCCACATAGAGGCTGTCGCCATCATGAATATCTAATTGCCTGATAACGTCTTCGTTGTGTAGCGAGGCCCGTTTCACTATGGTGCCCGAGAGCAGCACAGGATCGAGGTTGGCCACCGGGGTAATGACACCTGTGCGTCCCACCTGGAAGGTGATGGACTGCAACCGCGAGCACTCGCGCTCGGGGGCAAACTTATAGGCAATGGCCCATCGGGGCGACTTGGCAGTGCTGCCCAAGTTGAGCCATTGGCGTATGCTATTGAGCTTGAACACAAGGCCATCGGTAGCCACAGGCTGCGACTTGCGCTCCACATCCCACTGGTCGATGAAGTCTTTCACGGCATCAATCGAGGGAAGCAGCGTCATCTGCGCCACCTTGAAACCCCACGACTTCACGGCCTGCATGCGGTCATAGTGTGTGTCGCCAGGCAGATTGTCGCCCAGCACAAAGTAGAAGTAGGCATCCAGGCCGCGACGCGCCACCTCGGCTGAGTTCTGCAGTTTGAGTGTGCCGGCGGCGGCATTGCGAGGGTTGGCAAACAGCGGTTCCTCGTTATAGGCACGCTCCTGATTCAGTTTCTCGAAACTGGCCCATGGCAGCAGAATCTCGCCTCGCACCTCAAACTTCTCGGGCCAGTTACCTGGTAGCAGTTTCAAAGGAATGCTCCTGATGGTAAGCACATTGGCAGTGACATCATCGCCTCGCACTCCGTCGCCACGCGTCACGGCACGCACCAGACGCCCCTGCTCATAGGTGAGCGAGATACTGGTGCCGTCGTACTTGAGTTCGCCCACAATCTGCACCGGTTCACCTCCCAGACCGTCCTTGGCACGCCGCAGAAAGTCCTGCACCTCCTCGATGGAGTAGGAATTGCCCAGGCTCTGCATGGGTCGCTCATGCGCCACTTGCGTGAATCCCTGGCTCAAGTCGCTGCCCACCCGCTGCGTGGGCGAGAGCGGGTCGAAGTACTGAGGATTGTCGGCCTCCAGGTCCTGCAGTTCACGCATCATCGCATCAAATTCCTGATCGCTGATGGTGGGGGTATTGAGTACATAGTAGTTATGATTGTGACGCTCGAGCTCGGCACGCAGTTCCTTGATTCGCTGTTCGAATATATCCATGGGGCAATTTCGTTATTTTTTAGCAAAAATAGCAAAAAAAATCAAGTTTTTGAATAAATACACCCAAGATTTTAAAATTCATTGCTATCTTTGCCAAATATCAAAGTGCATAAATAAAAATATTAAACATAATAGAACATGAAGAAATTATTAATATTGAGTTTGGCACTGCTCGCCGTCATTTCGGCCAATGCTGCCACTGAAGCCCCCAAGGGGCACATGATTTACTGCAGTTATGCCAACACGCGCAACGACGGCTGGGGCCGCAACTTCTGCGAACTCGTCCACGAGAACGGGAAAACCACTGTGGTGGTCTATTCCTACAACAGACAGATGGCTCAACCCGACGAACGTCACTACGAGGTAAGCGACCAGGTCGCCAACCAGCTTGAGACCCTTGTGAGAGAGAACAAATTCTACGAAATCGACGGTTACAAGGTAATCGAACACATGATGGGCGGCTCTACCAAACGCGTCTATATGGAGTTTGAAACTGGCGAGCACATCAATGCCGAATGGTTTGCCGAGAAACCCGACCAACTGGCCGAAAGCGCCTATTCTGCTATCGCCAAGTTCTTCGTGCCCTGGGTTGAAATTGCCGAGAAAGAGCGTATGCAGGAAAAATCTAAGACCGAAGAAAGCGTGGACATAGACGAAGACGAAGAGATTGAACAGAGTACTGCCCGCAAGAGTTCAAAGAAGTACTACAAAAAGAAAAGAACTTACTCGAAGAAAACCACTAAAAGGTCGAAAAGATCTAGACGATAAACACTTATGACACACGAGATATATCTGGCCGGTGGCTGTTTCTGGGGCACCGAGCACTTCTTCAAGATGATCGACGGTGTGGTCGACACACAGGTAGGCTATGCCAACGGAACTGTCGAAAACCCCAGCTACGAACAGGTTTGCACCCACAAGACAGGCCATGCCGAGACCGTGAAGGTGGTCTATGATCCCGAGCGCATAGGGCTGGAGTTCCTGCTCGACATGTTCTTTACCGCCATCGATCCCACGGTCGAGGACCAGCAAGGTCCCGATGTGGGCCCACAGTACCGCACCGGCATCTACTACACCGATGCCGCCGATCTGCCCATCATCGAGCGCCGTGTGGCAGCCGAAGCAAAACGCTACGAAGCCGACATCGTGACAGAAGTGCTCCCACTCGCGTGCTTCTACCCTGCTGAGGACTACCATCAGGACTACCTCGACAAGAATCCCGACGGCTACTGCCACCTGCCCCTGGGCCTCTTTGAACTGGCCCGCAAAGCCAAACCCTCAAAACCCTGATAATTCAATGAAAATCAAGTCTGCTCAATTTGAGATAAGCAACAGCGACTTCCGCAAATGCCCAAAAAGTGACAAGCCCGAGTATGCCTTTATAGGGCGCAGTAACGTGGGCAAGTCATCGCTCATCAACATGCTCACCCAGCGCAAAGCCCTTGCCAAGACCTCGTCAACACCCGGCAAGACGCTGCTCATCAACCACTTCCTCATCAATGGCGAGTGGTACATCGTTGACCTGCCCGGTTACGGCTATGCCAAGCGCGGCAAGGAGGAGCGCGAGAAACTGCATCAAATCATTCGCGGCTACATCATGGGCCGCCAGCAGATGACCAACCTGTTTGTGCTCGTCGACTCACGTCTGGAACCGCAAAAGGTCGATCTGGAGTTCATGCAGTGGCTGGGCGAGACGGGGATACCCTTCAGCATTGTGTTCACCAAAATCGACAAACTGGGCAAGCAGGCAGCTATTCAAAACGTTGAAACCTACAAGCGCCAGTTGTTGCACACATGGGAAGAGTTACCGCCCATTTTCGTCACCTCGAGCGAGACTGGCCAAGGCCGCGACGAGTTGCTCGACTACATCCAGAGCATCAACGACGAATTGGAAAAATAAAGTAAACAGCTAAAAAAATACTAGCTATATATACTGAAAAGAGTTTTTTCTCGTTATAGAGAGTATGAAACATAACTCAAGACTCAAATGGACCGTGTTGCTGATGGCAATCGTCACCGTATTACCACTGGCAGCTCAAGTGAAGATATCGGGTAAAGTCATTGATGATAAAGAGAATCCCATCGACTTTGCCACCGTGCGCATCGAAGGAACCGCCATAGGTACCGTGACCGACACCAAGGGCATGTATGAGCTCACCGTGCCGCCCGCCGACACCATCATGGTCATTTTCTCGTGCCTGGGCTACAGCGATGTGCGTCGCCAGATTGTGAAACCCACAGGCAACGTATCACTCAACCCCAAACTTTACAAGAAGACTCACGAACTCGCCGAAGTGCAAATCACCGAGTTCAAGAAACAGACCAACACCATGCAGCAGATCGATGCAAGCAACCTGGCACTTACCCCCGACGCCTCGGGCGGCAGTGTTGAGGCCATCATCGCCACGCAAGCCGGTGTGAGTTCAAAGAACGAGATGAGTTCGCAGTATATGGTCCGAGGCGGCACCTACGATGAGAACAGCGTGTATATCAACGGCATCGAAATCTATCGCCCGCAGCTCATCAGTTCAGGGCAGCAGGAGGGTTTGAGTGTCATCAACCCCGACATGGTCAAGGGCGTGAGTTTCTCGACGGGTGGCTTCAATGCCGAGTATAGCGACAAGATGTCGTCGGTGCTCGACATCACCTACAAGGAACCCGAGGCTTTCGAGGGTTCACTTGCAGCAAGCCTGCAGGGCGGCAGTCTGTCGATAGGTCAGGCCAGCAGCAAATTCTCTCAGCTGCATGGTGTGCGCTACAAGCGCAACTCGTCGCTGCTGGGCTCGATGGACTCGAAGGGTGAATATGACCCCCAATACCTCGACTACCAGACTTTTATCACACTGAAGCCCAGCGACAAATTCAAAATGTCGTTCCTAGGCAATGTGTCGATCAACGACTACCGATTCACACCCAAGAACCGCGAGACGAGCTTCGGTACCTCACAAAATGCCAAGTCGTTTCTCGTGTATTTCGACGGTCATGAGAAAGACAAGTTCCAGACCTACTTCGGCGCCCTCTCACTCACCTACAGTTTCAAAAAGGGCAACGACATCACACTGCTCGGCTCGGCTTACCAGACCAACGAGCTGGTCGCTTACGACATTCACGGCGAATACTGGCTTGATGCCGCAGGCACCAGCGCCGGCGAGGAATCGATAGGCGGTGAACTGGGTGTGGGCAAGTATCATGAGCATGCCCGTAACAGGCTTCGCATCAAGGTGATGAATATAGGGCTTAAAGGAAACATCTCTATCAGCCACAACAATTTCACCTATGGTTTCAACTTGCGCCGCGACGACATCTACGAACGCTCGCGCGAGTGGCAATGGCGCGACTCGGCCGGCTACTCCCTGCCCCACTTGCCCAACGAGGTGAATGTGATTTCTAATCTGGCATCGCACAACGACCTGAAGACCACCCGTTTCTCGGGATTTGTGCAAGACACCTATAAATTATATATGGATGCCGGCATGCTCACGGTGAACCTGGGCTTGCGTGTGTCGTACTGGGACTTCAACAAGGAGACACTGTTCTCGCCGCGCTTCAGCATTGGCTACGTGCCAGCACGCAACAACCGCTTCTCACTGCGCCTTGCGGGCGGCATCTACTACCAGTCGCCCTTCTACAAGGAATACCGCATCGAGCGCACCGACGAACTGGGCAACAACTACATTGAGTTGAACCGCGACATCAAGTCGCCGCGCAGCATACACGCCATTCTGGGAGGCGACTACACCTTCCGTGCCATGAACCGACCCTTCAAGTTCACTACTGAGGTCTATTACAAGAATTTGTCTAACCTCATTCCCTACGAGGTAGATAACCTCAAGCTCGTGTATTCAGGAACCAACAGTTCCAAAGGTTACATTGCCGGTATCGACATGAAGTTCTTCGGCCAGTTTGTGGAGGGAACCGACTCGTGGATTAGCCTCTCGCTGATGAAGACGCAAGAAACCCTCAACGGCGTGAAGGTGCCGTTGCCTACCGACCAGCGTTACAGCGTGGCCATCTTCTTTACCGACTACTTCCCCAACCATCCACGCTTCAAGTTCAGCCTCAAGGGCATCATCTCCGATGGTCTGCCCACCACCTCGCCGCGCATGACACGCGATGTGGCCTACTTCCGCCAGCCCGCCTACAAGCGCGTGGATGCCGGTGTGAGTTTCGAACTCGTGGGCAAGGAACACCGGCCGTCGTCGGGCTTCCTGAGCCACTTCAAGAGCATTTGGCTGGGTGTGGATGTGTTCAACCTGCTCGACATCTCCAATGTGAGCAGCTACTACTGGGTGACCGACGTCAACGCCATTCAGTATGCCGTGCCCAATTACCTCACCCGCAGGCAAATCAACGCACGCATATCAATGACCTTCTGATGTGAGCCTCACAAAAAAACAGGGCAAAACCTTGTTTCTTGTGCATAAAAATGCTAACTTTGTGAAATTCAAAATCCAATAATTATAAACCACTTAAACTCTTTTCAACATGGCTAATCTGGCTACAAAACCTTATGTAATAGGTATTGACATGGGCGGCACCAACACCGCCTTCGGTATCGTAGACGCTCGCGGCAACGTGATTGCCAGCGACTCAATCAAGACCGGCAAACACAGTGACATCAACGACTACATCGATGAACTCTACACCGAAATCACCCGCATCATTGTGGCTAACGACGCTGTAGACAAAATCAACGGCATTGGTATCGGTGCTCCTAACGCCAACTATTATACCGGCATTATCGAAGACGGCGTGAACCTGCCCTGGCCCACTCCCATTCCACTGGCTGAACTCATCACCGAGAAATTTGGCATTCCCTGCGTCATCACCAACGACGCCAATGCTGCCGCCATCGGCGAAATGACCTACGGCGTAGCACGTGGCATGAAAGATTTCATCATGATTACACTGGGTACCGGTGTGGGTAGCGGCATCGTCATCAATGGACAGATGGTGTACGGCCATGACGGCTTTGCCGGCGAGCTGGGCCACGTGGTGATGAAACGCAACAACGGTCGCATGTGCGGCTGTGGACGCACGGGCTGCCTCGAGGCCTACTGCTCGGCAACGGGTGTGGCACGCACAGCACGCGAGTTCCTCGACATTCGCACCGACGAGTCGAAACTGCGCGAACTGGATGCCGACAAGATTACCTCAAAAGACGTGTATGACTGCGCCGTTGCTGGCGACAAGCTGGCCAAGGAAATCTTCGAGTACACCGGCACCATTCTAGGCGAGGCACTTGCCGACTTCACCACCTTCTCGAGCCCCGAGGCATTTGTGCTCTTCGGCGGTCTGACCAAGAGTGGCGATCTCATCATGAAACCCGTGCGTGACGCCTTCGAGAAAAATGTGATGAAGGTGTTCAAGGGCAAAGTGAAAATCCTCATCTCTGAACTCAAGGAAAGCGATGCCGCCGTGCTTGGCGCATCGGCCCTGGGCTGGGAAGTGAAAGAGTAACGTGTGGCATAACTGCTACAATAGCACGAGGGGAGCGACAATCGCTCCCCTCGTTTTTGTTTCGCCTGTGTGACGTTGCGATTACTGCTGCGTGTTCAGGATGATGTTGATGATAAGGGTCACATCCATCACGTTCACGTCGCCACTACCGTTCACGTCGGCGTTAGCTTCGTTGAACGGGTTGGGATTCTTGCCCAGAATGAAGTTGATCACAGTGGTCACATCGTTCACATCCACCTTGCCGTCGGCATTGGCATCGCCTGGAGTCACAGTCACGGGAGGTTCCCAGCCTTCAGGTGGCTGAACGCCTATGAGCATCTCGTGATCCCAGTTGAAGTGTAACTCGTCGCCCTCGCGATGCGTCACGTTCAGAGCTGTCGACACAAACCAGCCGTCGCAGGTGCCATACCAGCCAAAGTTGAAGTGGAACTTACCATCGCCACTCAAGCCGTCGCAAATAAAGGCGTGGCCACCCTCAGAATAGTCGTCGGCCGAATATAGAATGGGGCGACCAGCCAAAAGCTCGGTCCTCATCATCTCCTCCCACTCAGCTGTGGTGTAACTACCATACATATAGCCATTTTTCCGAACATCTTGAGCCGAGGAACGATAACCGAATGCTTTCATAGCTGCCAGCTGATCGGAAGTGTAGGCGCCACTGCCCTCGGGGCTGTAGCTCATTTCTACCGCCTGACCACAATAGCGCGACAGTTTTGCTACCTCCTGTGCCTGGGCATCGGTATAGGTGTCCTGCACCAGGGTGCTGGTGTTGTAGTCCCAGTGGCAATAGCTGTCGAGCATGAGGTTGTAGTCGAACGTGGTAGCGGGCAGAGCGGGCACATATCCACCTATATTATAGCAATAGTACGAAGCCACACCGTTGCACTCCTGCGGATACTGCCAGTACTTCATCACCTGGGCCATAGCGGTTGCCACGCAACCCACCACGCAGTACTCATTTTGATAAAGCGGGCACTGCAGGTAGTAGGGCATTTCCTGACCCCATGTGGTCTTGATGAGCGGAGCCACTACCTCCTTAAGGTTTCCTGAGCTCTCGACGCGCACAAGATCGTCGGCAGTATAGGTCTGCAAGTATTCAATCTCGCGTTTGTAACTGTTGAGCAGCCCCTTGAAGTTGTAGGGCAGATTGCTGAAGTCGAGCCTACCCTGGTCGCTGTAGCCCAGCACTGTGGCGGCGCGGTCTTCGCCTGCTATGATAATCCAGCCACCACCTTCGAGGTTATACACATAGTAGTCATTGGCGCCGGCAACAGCCTTCGATGCCTCGACATGAGTAAGCGACAACTGTGCACCAGCAGCCGCATTGAACTTGCCTGCCGATGCTTGTTGGCGAATGAAACTGCTAGCTGCGCTACGTGCTGCCACTTCATCGATGTTGCCTGCTGTAGCCAGTTGTGACACCGCAACAGCCACCAAGGCAATAAATGCCTTGAGCACATAATTCCTTTTCATGGTGTGCTATAATAATTACAGGTTGGGGTTGATTTTGTTCCACTCGCTGATGGGCGGCACAATGTTGAGCGTAACCAGTTCGTCGCGCATCTTGCACAGGTGCTCATAGCTTGCGTCGAGCTTGGCATTCTCCTCGGGAGTGCCCTGCGGAACCTCGTAGCTCACACCGTTCACATCGAGTGTGGTCTTCATTGCCATCATAATGTGGTTATACTTCTCGTTGTTCACATAGGTGCCAACGGGGAAGCGGAATTTCTCGCCACCCATGACCGAACGAATCATTTCGACCGACAGGTAAGAGGGGCTCTGGAACGAGCTGCGGCCGCGCAGCTTGATGATGGCAGCACCACCTTGTGTCACATGGTGTTTCATCTCTTCCCACTCCTCGACGGGGAATTCGTCGGTACCGATGATGTCGGTGAGCTTGCGGCCGGCAACCTCAACATGGCTGCCAAACACTGCCATCTGTTCGCCGTGGCCACCATAGGTAGCGCAACCTGTGATTTCGTTCTGCATCACGCCAAATTTCTTGGCAAGTGCACTCTGCAAGCGGGTGGTGTCGAGAGCGGCGAGGGTTGTCACCTGTGAGGGCTTCAGACCCGAGTAGAGCAGCGTCACCAGACCCGTGAGGTCGGCGGGATTGAAGATAATCACCACATGTTTCACATCGGGGCAATATTGCTTGATGTCCTTACCCAGGCCCTCGGCAATCTCACAGTTACCCTTGAGCAGATCTTCGCGAGTCATGCCCTCCTTGCGGGGAGCACCACCCGACGAGATGATATATTTAGCGTTAGTGAAAGCTTCCTTAGCATCGGTGGTAGATGTGATTTTCACAT
Organism: Muribaculaceae bacterium; assembly: GCA_016287065.1. GTDB lineage: Bacteria > Bacteroidota > Bacteroidia > Bacteroidales > Muribaculaceae > Sodaliphilus. The sequence continues at coordinate 953 of JAEEVB010000075.1, read as the reverse complement.
TGTCGAAACCACTCTGCAGCATTTCCTCGGCCACACCCGTGGGGGGGAACACATCGTAGAGGCAAATGTCGTTAGTCAGGCCCATCATCAGGGCAGTTTGAACCATGTTAGAGCCAATCATGCCGGCTGCGCCGACGATTACCAGTTTGTCGTTTGTTAAAAATTCCATATCAATTGAATCTTTTTTTATGATTGTAAATATAATTTTTCACTTATAAAGCAAACGCAAAGATAGTCATTTATTTCATGAAAAGCAATTTTTATAACTACGTTATACTTTTTTAGTTTTTCAGTGACTGATTTTCAACCAATCAGGGTTCACACATTATGAAAAAAGCATTAACTTTGCACCATTCGATATGGAACAGGAATTTGCTTCAACGCTACTCGAGAACGCCGTGGCACAGTTTGCCAAGCTGCCCGGCATAGGCCGCAAGACTGCCTTGCGGCTGGTGCTGTATCTGCTCAAGCGCGACCCCGCCGAGGCGCAGCAGTTTGGCGAGGCCATCATCAGGCTGCGCAACGAGATCCAGTACTGCCACGTGTGTCACAACATCAGCGAGACGGCCACCTGCCCCATCTGCGCCAATCCCAACCGCGACACCTCCACGGTATGCGTGGTCGAGAATGTGAAGGACGTGATGAGCATCGAGAACACCCACCAGCACCACGGGCTCTACCACGTGCTGGGCGGACTCATCTCGCCCATGGATGGCATCGGGCCACAAGACATTGAAATCGAGAGTCTGGTGCAGCGCGTGGCGCAAGGCGACATCAAGGAGGTGATACTGGCGCTGAGTGCCACCATGGAGGGCGACACCACCAATTTCTACATTTTCCGTCGGCTGGCACCCTACCCCGACGTGAAAATCACTATGCTGGCACGCGGTGTGAGCGTGGGCAACGAGATCGAATATACCGACGAACTTACCCTGGGCCGCTCCATCCTGAAC
>JAEEVB010000301.1 GCA_016287065.1 Muribaculaceae bacterium | reverse complement strand
AAGAAGCGGCACGCTGCTTGTTGTGTGCCGATGGGCCATGCAGCCAAGCATGCACGCATGGCGACCCTGCACGGGCGATGCGAGCCGTGCGTTTTGGCAATGCTGCCTTGGCCAAACAGTGGATAGCTTCTTGTACAGCCGAAGAGCTCGAAGCCGCCGAACAGGCCTGTATCCATTACGACCGTCCCGTGCGCATCAGGGATATTGCCGCTCAATTACCCGATTTTGAGCCACTTGAGCAACACGAACCAAGTCTTGAAATTGACTTCTGTGGTTTGCATTGTGAGAACCCCTTCTTCCTCGCTTCCTCGTCGGTGTGCACTAACTATGAGATGGTGGCGCGTGCTTTCGATGCCTGGTGGGCTGGAGTCTATTACAAGACCATCTGTCTCGACGATATTCAGGAGGTGTCGCCGCGTTTCGACGCTGTTCCCCGCGAGGGTAATCACGGTGACTTCGGCAGTTTCCGCAACATGGAACAGCTGAGCGAGAATCCCGCTGAGGTGGACTTTGACATATTACGCCGTCTCAAACGCGACTATCCCTCTAAGATTGTAGTCGCTTCCATCATGGGCAACACCGAGGAGCAATGGATTGAACTCGCCAAGATGGCCGAACAAGCTGGCGTTGATGCCGTGGAACTGAACTGCTCGTGCCCGCAAATGCGTCTGGCGGGTTTAGGTAGCGATGTGGGGCAAGATTCCGAATTGGTGCTGTTTTATACCGCCCATGTGAAACACGCCGTCGCTATTCCTGTGATACCCAAAATGACCCCTAACATCACGCACATCAATCAACCCGCTATGGCGGCTTACTTTGCCAGTGCCGATGCCATCAGCGCCATCAACACCATCAAGAGTGTGACCATGAGCGACAGCGCCATGGTCAATGGCAAGAAGACCGTTTCGGGCCTCTCGGGCCGGGCTGTCAAACCCATTGCTTTGCGTTTCATTCTTGAAATGGCAAAAAACACTGTGATGAAGAACATCCAGTTCAGTGGCATTGGCGGCATTGAAACTTGGCGAGATGCACTCGAGTTTATACAGGTAGGGTGCCGCAATGTGCAGGTGTGTACTGCCATCATGCAATATGGCTACCGCATAATCGACGACCTGACTGCGGGTCTCAAGCACTATATGGCAAGCCGTGGCATTCGTCACCTCTCCGAACTTGTTGGCGAACAGTTGCCTCTCTTCGTGCGGCCCTCGCATCTCGACCGTGAAACCATGGTGTTCCCAGTGATCGACCGTGAGAAGTGCATAGGCTGTGGCCGTTGCTACACCTCTTGCAGCGATGCCGGTCACCAGGCAATCACCTTTGACGAGCGCAAGCCGCAAATCGTGGGCAAGAAATGTGTGGGCTGCCACTTATGCAGGCTTGTGTGTCCCACAGGTGCCATAGGCTTGGCAAAACGCATCCCCAAGAAATAGAATATATCGCACGGTTTTCCGTTGCAATAGTGCAGTCCATGTCATCTCATGTGACTGCACTATGCATTTTTATGTATTTTCATGTGGTGAGTTTGCGCGAAATGTCTGTGTGCTTGTAATATGTTGATATTTAATATATTGTATTGGTGTGTGTGGTGGAATTTTAAGAAAAAGTGAGTTTTTTGTGAGTTTTTTGTGGGGTTTGAAACTTGACGCACATTTTTTATAATTATAAATTTGCAACACTTTCTTTCGCAACAATCGCGATCTACTTTTTTTAATCTATAATACTCTTCAACAAAATGAAAAAAGCATTTACTTTTCTGGCAGCCGCTGCTTTCATGGCACTCAACACCATGGCAGCCACTGCCGACTATCAGCTCGTCTTCAGCGATGAGTTTAATGGAACCTCGCTTAACACCGAGGTTTGGAATGTTGAGATCAATGGCGATGGTGGCGGCAATGGCGAGTTGCAGTATTATGCCCCCGGCAATGTCACTGTAGCCAATGGCGTGCTCAGCATCACTGCCAAGAGGCAGAGTTACCTGGGCAAGCAATTTACCTCGGGTCGTATTAACACCATGGGCAAGGCTGCTTGCAAGCATGG
>JAEEVB010000074.1 GCA_016287065.1 Muribaculaceae bacterium | reverse complement strand
CCTCTACAGCGCGATGGAGGACTACCGCATCGACATCATGATTGACAAGGGGCCCGGTGCACGCTCGGTGCAGCTCACCCTTGCCCCGTTCACCCTGATTGGCGCCACCACGCGCAGCGGCCTGCTCACCTCGCCGTTGCGTGCCCGTTTCAGCATCAACTGCCACCTCGAGTACTACGGCCACGAGGTGCTGGAGGGCATTGTGAAGCGATCGGCACGGCTGCTACACATCCCCATCACCGACGAGGCTGCGCTGGAGATTGCCTTGCGAAGCCGTGGCACGCCGCGTATCGCCAACTCGCTGCTGCGCCGTGTGCGCGACTTTGCCCAGGTGAAGGGCAGCGGCAACATCGACACCGCCATTGCCCGCTATGCCCTCGAGGCACTGAACATCGACAAGTATGGCCTTGATGAGATCGACAACAAGATACTGCTCACCATCATCGACAAGTTCAACGGTGGCCCAGTGGGCATCTCCACCATTGCCACCGCGCTGAGCGAAGATGCCGGCACCGTAGAAGAGGTGTATGAGCCCTACCTCATCAAAGAGGGTTTCATCAAGCGCACCCCGCGAGGCCGCGAAGTCACCGAACTTGCCTACAAGCACTTAAAGCGCAACCGGCCCTACGAGAGCGGTTCTCTTTTCAATAACGAAGTCCAGTAAAAAAACAGCAAATCCTGCATTATGGCAACCAATCTCAAGTCGCTTGCTAAAGACACCGCCATTTATGGTGTGAGCAGCATTTTCGGGCGTTTCCTGAACTACCTGCTCGTGCCACTCTACACCCAGACGCTCTCGGCAGCATCGGGTGGCTACGGTGTGATTACCAATGTGTATGCCTGGACGGCGCTCATCCTGGTGATTCTCACCTTTGGCATGGAGACCACCTTCTTCCGTTTTGCCAACAAGAGTGAGGAGAACCCGCGCACGGTCTATTCCACCACGCTCATCTCGGTAATGGTAGTTTCGCTGGCCTTTGTGGCCGCAGTCATCGGTTTCTTGCCGCTCATCGCACCCGCCATGGGCTATGAGCAATATCCGCAGTACATCGCTGTGATGGCAGTGGTCGTGGCACTCGACGCCATTCAGGCCATCCCCTTTGCCTACCTGCGATACAAGCGCAAACCCATCAAGTTTGCCGCCCTCAAGTTGCTGTTCATCGGGCTCAACATCCTGCTCAACCTGCTCTACTTTGTGGTGCTACCCCACCTCTACAAGTCACACCCCGATATCATAGGCAAAATCTATGATCCGACGGTGGGTGCAGGCTACGCCTTCTACCTGAACCTGGTGTGTACGGGCATCATCACGTTCTTCTTCTGGAAAGAACTGTTCGGCATCAAATATGTGTTCGACAAGTCGCTGCTCAAGCGCATGCTGCGCTACAGCTGGCCCATACTGGTGCTGGGCATTGCCGGCATCCTGAACCAGACCGCCGACAAGATCCTGTTCCCCTTCATCTACGAGGCTGCCGACCAGAAGGCGCAACTGGGCATCTATGGTGCCGCCGCCAAGATTGCTATGATCATGGCGCTCATCACACAGGCCTTCCGCTATGCCTACGAGCCCTTTGTCTTCGGCAAGAGCGAGGACAAGGACAACAAGGAGACCTATGCCAAGGCCATGACCTACTTCATCATCTTCACCTTGCTGGCCTTCCTTGCCGTGATTGCCTGGATGGAGTTCCTGAAGTATATCATCGCACCCGACTACTGGGAGGGGCTGCAAGTCGTTCCCATCGTCATGGCAGCCGAAATCATGATGGGCATCTACTTCAACCTCTCGTTCTGGTACAAGCTCATCGACAAAACCATTTGGGGAGCCATCTTCTCGGGTATTGGCTGTGCGGTGCTCATCCTGGTAAATGTGCTGTTCGTGCCCAAGTATGGCTACATCGCCTGCGCGTGGGGCGGTTTTGCCGGTTACGGAACCGCTATGATTCTCAGCTACATCGTGGGACAGAAGTATTACCCCATACCCTATGCCTTGAAGAGCATCGCCTTCTACGTGGCAATAGCAGGAGCCCTGTTTGCCGCCATGGTGCTGGTGCCCACCAAGGGAATGTGGCTGACGACCCTTTACCGCACAGTGCTGTTGCTGGTGTTTGCAGCCGTTATCTACAAGCACGAGCATCTGGCACCACTCATGAAGAAGTTGCCCGTTGTGGGGCGTTTCTTCAGGTAGCAGCTTTCCCTGTTAAGTTTTTTTCACCACATTTATAAGTGTGCTCCACCACATAAATACAAGATTATTCTTACCTTTGTGAGTTATTTCTTAATTAGACTGTGAATTTTAGGCTTTCCATCTGGTGTTTCGTGCTTTGCACAATCGGCATTGCTTTGGGCGCAAGGGCTCAGAGCGAGATTGTTATCGACGACAACACCATCGATGCCAGCACCGTGATCTATGACGGCATCGACGTGTCGAACTACCAGAAGGACATCGACTGGCGCGCCACCGCCAAGGACAAGAACATCAAGTTCGTCTATGTAAAGGCCACCGAAGGTGCCAATCACAAGCAGCACCGCTACATCTACAACATCGAGAATGCCCGCAAGCACGGCATCAAGGTGGGCAGTTATCACTTCTTCCGCACCACCTCGTCGGTCGAGTCACAGTTCCGCAACTTCATCTCCATCGTCAAGCCCGAGGACCAGGACCTCGTGCCCCTCATCGATGTTGAGACCCGCAAAGGATGGAGCGGAGAGCAATTAGCCGACAGCGTGAAGCTCTTTGCCGACATGCTGGAGGATTACTATGGCTGCAAGCCCATGATCTACACGGGCGCCTCGTTCTACAACTCCTTCCTCTCGCGCACGCTCAAAGGCTACAAGCTGTTCATTGCCCGCTACTCGAAGTCGGAGCCTCGCCTGAACGACGCCAAGTGGACCCTGTGGCAGTTCTCTGAGCGCGGACGCATTGCCGGCATCGACCACTACGTTGACCTGAGCCGTTTCAACAAGGGCTGTGGCCTCAAGGACATTCTCATCAAGAACAACATGACCGGCAACCGCAAGCAGCGCAATGTGATGGGCGAAGTCAGAGACGTGCCGCCCCCACGCAGGGTCGATGTCGACGAAAAGCAAGAAGTGCCCATGTCGGCCAAGCAGCGCGAACGCTTGAGAAAAGAGCAGGAAAAGGCCGAGAAAGAGGCCAAGAAACGTGCCGAGAAAGAGGCTAAGGAAAAGAAGAAAGAGCAGGAACGCATCAAGAAACAGCGCGAGGAGCAGGAAAAGCGCCAGCGCGAGCTGCTCAAAAAGCAGCAAAAGGAGCAGCAGGAAAAACTCAAGCACGAGCAGGAGCGCAAAGAGAAACTTGAGCGCGAACGCCAGGAGCGCATGGAGAAAGAGCGCAAAGAGAAGCTCAAAAAAGAGCAGCAAGAAAAGGATGAGCGCGCCCGCAAGCAGGCCGAGCAGCAACGTCGCATCGAAGAGCTCGAGAAGAAGAAAGCTGCCGACGAGAAGAAACGTGCCTCAGAGAAACAGAAAGCTGCCCTTGCCGAGAAGTACAACAAGACCAGCGCCAATCAAAAGAATGTGAGCAAAGGCAAGAAAATCAACCAGAGCTCGGCCGACAACGACTAATCACACCCCGTGTGCCTTTCAAATCTTATCAAGACCTTTGGTGTATTTCCGCCAGTAGTACAATATTGGATTACTGTGCTTTAATTGCTTCCACGGGCGACTCGAATTTGGCCGATGATGCACAGGCAATGTCATGAATAAATAGTTTTTAAAGCCCAGTTTGAGAGATTTGTGCGAGATTTTCACATCATGCCAGTGATTCGACGGGTCGAGCTCGTGGAAATCAAATTTACTCAAAAAATCATTTGTCAGCAAAGTGCAGCAAAAGCTGCAATGCTTGCGGTTCTCAATCACCGTTTTCTTCCACTTGGCCGCATAGCCGTACGGATAGTTCACCTTGCCGTTCTCATCAACCGTGACCGCCGCTGCCAGTCCACATTGGGGCCTGGAATGCGCTCCCTCCCATAACGACTGAATCGTGAGCCTGCCCACTTCCACATCGCTTTCCACAATAAGCAGGTCGGCACCATCGGCAAGTGCTTTTTCTTGAGCCATCTGCAGCGTGAGCAGGTAGTTGGGCGAGGGGTGGTCGGTCAGGTCGCACAAATTAATCAGCTCAAAGCCAGTCGATTCCGACAACTGCCTCAGCCGAGCCGTATTTTCATCGGTCGAGAAGTCATTATATACAGTATAGACAAATGGAATGGATATTTCAGATGCGGCTATCGTATTGATGGTGTTGATAGTCGTGTCGATAGAGTCTTTTACAGGCGTGATGATGTGTAGTTTTTTCATCTTGATCAGTATAACCCGATAGCTTTTTTGTCGTCGGCCCCCGCTCGTCGGGAGCAGTTATGTGTGTTCTAATTATCTAAAAATCAACTGGGCAGTGGTGGCGGGCAGGCGTTCTTGCCCATAAACTTGTCGCGCGCCTTCAGTGGCACGTGGTCCAGGATGTAGCGCAGCACAAAGTCGTAGTCGGCAGCCGACACATACACCTGGTTGTGGTTCAGCGTTTCGTTCACCTTAATTGTGTTTCGCTTCGGCAACGATTCCACGGTTTTCACGCTCGCGAAGGTAGAGTACATCTCGGTGCGGCCAGCGGCATTCAAGCCCACTGCTGTGGTGGTGATGTTGCGGCTCATGACGCCTGCCAGCGCCGTGATGGCCCCTATGAGCTCGGCTTTCTTGGCCTGCTTGGGCATCTGCTTGTGCAGCACCCCCTTTTCGTTCATTTCAAACAGCACGCAGTATTTTCCGCCCATAATCAGGGCATAGATGTAGTAGCTTATCAGGCACAGCACCATAAATCCTGCGGTGATTATCATGAACATCTTCGTGTCGCCCCACGCCATGTCCAGGAAGTCCTTCGAATCAATCGAATCGCATCCGCGCAGCAATATCGAGAAGGCCCAGATGCCCACACACACCCAGAAGAATATCTTCAGCAGCAATATCAGTATCACAGGGTTCTTATACAGGCTCACCTCGTGCACCCACCGGTATTTGCCGTCGTTGCACAGTTGCACGCGCGTCGTTGCTTCTTCAGTCTTTCCCATAGTCACTTGCTCTTTAATTTTATGTATCACAAATCATTTCTCCCACAAAGATATAAAAAATTTCATAGATACTGTTATTATTCTTTGCCCACATTTCAAAAACGCACATTTTCACCCACAATCATTTCTCGAGTTCTTCTAGTGTGTCTAGTCCTTCTAGAGCATCTAGTCTTTCTAGAGTTTCTGCCTTTATTATGCATATTTACTAAATTCTCTCGTAAAATTCCCTCTCTCCATCTTGTTCTTCCCTTACCTCAAGAACCTTTTGTTTCTTCTGTTCTTCTACAAATAAATATAGAAACCGCTTTGCGTGAAGATTGTGCTTGAGAGGGGGTTGGGGTAACAATTTTTGTGTGGGTCACAATTTTTTTGTAATTTTGCAGTTTGACAAATGGTTGGGTGCCCCAAAGGGCACAAAAAAGCAAATATTTTTACACATTATATTTTAGATTTATGAACACTTTAGCTACGAAGTACGACCCGAAGGCGGTTGAAGACAAATGGTACAAATACTGGGAGGAACATGACCTGTTCAAGTCTACCCCCGACGAACGCGAACCCTACACCATCGTCATTCCGCCACCCAATGTGACGGGTGTGCTTCACATGGGCCACATGCTCAACAACACCATACAGGATATCCTCATTCGCCACGCACGCATGGAGGGCAAGAATGCCCTGTGGGTGCCCGGCACCGACCACGCCAGCATCGCTACCGAGGCCAAGGTGGTGAAGCGCCTTGCCGAACAGGGCATCAAGAAGCGCGACCTGACCCGCGAGCAGTTCCTGGAGCATGCCTGGGCCTGGACTCACGAGCATGGCGGCATCATCTTGCAGCAGCTGCGCAAACTGGGCGCCTCGTGCGACTGGAGCCGCACCGCCTTCACAATGGACGAAGTGCGCAGTGCGAGCGTGCTCAAAGTGTTTGTTGACCTCTACGAGAAAGGCTACATCTACCGCGGCCTGCGCATGGTGAACTGGGACCCCAAGGCCCAGACGGCACTGAGCAACGAGGAGGTGATTTATCACGACGAGAAGAGCAAACTCTACTACTTGAAATACTACGTGGCCGACGACGACCTCACCGGCGAGAACGGACAGGAGGGCGAAGTGGTGCACCGTGATGAACAGGGCCGCCGCTATGCCGTGGTGGCTACCACCCGCCCCGAGACCATCATGGGCGACACCGCCATGTGCATCAACCCCAAAGACCCCAAGAACCAGTGGTTGCGTGGCAAAAAGGTGATTGTGCCGCTCGTGAACCGCGTGATTCCCGTGATCGAAGACCATTACGTGGACATCGAGTTCGGTACGGGCTGCCTGAAGGTGACTCCAGCACACGACCCCAACGACTACATGCTGGGCAAGACGCACAACCTGGACAGCATCGACATATTCAATCCCGACGCCACCATCAGCACCGAGTCGCCACTGTATGTGGGCATGGACCGCATGGAGTGCCGCAAGGTGATTGTCCGCGACCTGCAGGAAGCCGGCCTGATGGAGAAGGTAGAGGACTATGAGAACAAGGTGGGCTACAGCGAGCGCAATCCCGACACTGCTGTGGAGCCTCGCCTGTGCAAACAGTGGTTCTTGAAGATGAAGCATTTTGCCGAAGTGGTGCTGCCCCCGGTGATGAACGACGAGCTCAAATTCTTCCCGCCCAAGTACAAGAATATCTATAAGGTGTGGATGGAGGGCATCCAGGACTGGTGCATCAGCCGCCAACTGTGGTGGGGACACCGCATTCCCGCTTGGTTCCTGCCCACCGATGACCCCGAGAACGAGGTGTTCGTGGTGGCTCTCAACGAAGAAGAGGCACTGGAGAAGGCCCGCAAGATGCCAGGATATGAAAACATCACCGCCAGCGACCTGCACCACGAGGAGAATGCACTCGACACCTGGTTCAGTTCGTGGCTGTGGCCTATCTCGCTGTTCGACGGCATCAACAATCCCGGCAACGAGGAAATGAAATACTACTACCCCACCAGCGACCTGGTGACTGCCCCCGACATCATCTTCTTCTGGGTGGCACGCATGATTATGGCAGGATATGAGTTTGTGGGCGAGATGCCGTTCCGCAATGTGTATTTCACTGGTCTGGTGCGCGACAAGTTGGGCCGCAAGATGTCGAAATCGCTGGGCAACAGCCCCGACCCGCTGATGCTCATCGACAAGTTTGGCGCCGACGGCGTGCGCATGGGCATGATGCTCAGCGCTCCTGCTGGCAACGACATCCTCTTCGACGAGGCTCTGTGCGAGCAAGGCCGCAACTTCAATAACAAGATTTGGAACGCCTTCCGCCTGGTGAAAGGCTGGGAAGTGGCCGACATCGAACAGCCCGAGCACAGCCGTCTGGCCGTGGAATGGTTCCACAGTGTGCTCGACGCTACGCTGGCCGAGGTGAAGGACCTCTTCACCAAGTTCCGCCTCAACGAGGCGCTCATGGCCATCTACCGCCTGTTCTGGGAAGAGTTCTCGGCCTGGTATCTCGAAATCGTGAAACCCGCTTATCAGCAGCCCATCGACGCCAAGACGATGGACGCCACGCTCTACTTCTTCGACACCCTGCTGCGTCTGCTGCACCCCTTCATGCCCTTCATCACCGAAGAGCTGTGGCAGCACATCAGCGAGCGCAAGGATGGCGAGAGCATCATGTATGCCCAACTGCCCAACCCCGGCACTCCCGACGAGGCGTTGCTCAAGGCTATGGCCGAGGCCAAGGAAATTGTGGCCGGTGTGCGTAGCGTGCGCTTGAGCAAGAACATCCCCAACAAAACCGCCATGCAACTCAACATCGTGGGCAAGTGGACCAACCCGCTGAAAGCCATCATCAGCAAGGTGGCTGTGCTCGACGAGGTGAACGAAGTGGAGGCCAAAGATCCCATGGCAGCCTCGTTCATGGTGGGCACCACCGAGTTTGCAGTTCCGTTGAGCGGCAGCATCGATGTGGAGGAGGAACTCAAGAAACTTGAGGCCGAACTGCAGTATGCCCGCGGCTTCCTCGCCACCGTCGAGAAGAAACTGAGCAACGAGCGCTTCGTGGCCAATGCTCCCGAGGCCGTTGTGGCTGGCGAACGCAAGAAACAGAGCGACGCCCTTTCAAAGATCCAGACCCTCGAAGAGAGCATCAAGGCCCTCAAGGGCTAATTCCAAACTGGCCGTTAGACCGAAAAGGTTTGTAATTCAACAAAACCTAACAAAGAGGGGCGCATCCATCAGGAAGCGCCCCTCTCTTATATCCATCATCATCACCCGAGAGTGATGTGACTGCTCACTACTTGACTTTTCGCACCGTCACCTTCGAGGTACGGAACCACGAGGCGTTAGAGCGGTGAATGAGGAAATCAATCTTGCGGTGACCGCCCATCTTGTCCTTCACCACCCACTTGCCGTTGAGCTGGGGCATGGTTTCGCTGGTAACCTCGATGGTGTCGTTGATGTTGAAGCCAGCACGGTACATGTCGCGCGACAGTGCCACCCAGCGAATCTCCTGATTTTTGAGCTTGGTGCGGTCGATATAGTCACCACTTGCTGTGCGGCCGCCAGCACCCGATGAACCCGGATAATAATAGGTCGCCGAGAGGGTGTATTCATCTCCCGCCCATGCCGTGAAGGCCATGATTGATATGAGTAAAAACAGTATCTTTTTCATCGTTCTTTGCAGGATTGTAGACGTTAATATTTGTAATATTTTTTGTTTTGATTTTACAAAGATAGTATATCTATTTGAGAATGAACACAGTTATTCATTCTTTAACTTGCTTGTTAAAGAGTGTTTCACGATGAAATTGGTAATCAGGACCCACATGAGAGGCACAAACCTGGGGTAGCGAAGGCCAAAAAAAGCCGTGGCGAGATAGCCGCCACGGCGTAGTATCGCAGCCCAAAACAGGCTGGTTCTGCATCGGGTTTAAGCCCGAAAACGGAGTTACTCTTTCTTTCGGTTGAAGATGCGCTTGAAGAGCGATTTCCACTTGCTCTCGCTCTCTTCTTCGGGACCATAGCCGTAGCCATAGCCATAACCGTAGCCATAACCGTAGCCATAACCATAACCGTAGCTGTAGCCATAGGTCTTGTTGCCTGCCTTCATGTCGTTGAGCAGTATCGACAGGTTCTTGATCTTGCCCTCCTCGGCCATCTTCTCAAGATCGGGCAGGAATCGACGGTCGATCTTGCCGTCACGCATCACATAGATGGTGAGGTCAACGCTGCGGTTGATGATGGAAGCATCGGCAATCAGGCCGTAAGGCACCGTGTCGAGCACGATGTAATCATAGCGCTTGCGCAGCTCCTCGATGAGTTGTTTGAAGCGTTTCGACATGAGCAGATTGGTGGGATTGGGAGGAATGGCACCTACGCACATCACATCGAGGTTCTCATTGATGTAGCCCTTGATGAGCACATCGGCGATGTTATTTACCTTCTCTGACAGGTAGGAGCTTACGCCTACGCCGTTATTCTCCAGTCCCATGTACTCAGAGAATCGGCCCTTGCGCAAGTCAAGGTCGACGGCGATGACACGCTTGTTGGCATAAGCAAATGTGAGTGCAAGGTTGATGGCCACAAAGCTCTTACCTTCACCCGCCATGGTCGACGTCATCTGCAGCACAACACCTTCGCCTTCGCGTTCATGCACCACATAGTCGAGGTTGTTACGCACGATGCGCATAGCCTCGGTGATGCGGTCGTGCCCATTCTCGGTAACCACAATCTCCTTTTCTTTCTGGTCGGTACGCTTGGTGGGCAAGTCGCCAATGATGGGTATATCGCAATTCTGTTCCACATCGTTGCGCGTGTGTACCATAGTATCAAGCGACTTGATCCAATAGATGAGGAAGAGCACCAGTGCCGGCAACAACAGACCCAGCAGGATGCCAGTGGTCATAATCTTCGAAGGAATCGGCGATATCTGGCCTTGCGTAACAGCTTTCTCAATCACCTTGGCGTTAGGCTCAGTGATGGCGAGTTGCAGTGCATTCTCCTCACGCTTGTTGAGCAGATAGAGGTAGAGTTGCTCCTTGATTTGCTGTTGGCGAGTGACCTGTGTGAGTGCCTTCTCGTGCGATGGCACAGCCGTCATGCTGCTGGTAGCACGACCTTCCTGAGAGCGGGCGTTGGACACTTGCATACGCAACGAATTGAGGTATGTGCTCAGTGAACTGATGATTGTGTTTCGCATCGCTGCCAGCGAATTGGTGAGTTCTATCATCACAGGGTTCTCTGTGCTTGAAGTGGCAGCAATCTTCTGATACTTGAGCATCGCCTCATTGTATTGAGAAATCTGGCTCTCAATACCTGTGTTAGCGATACCCGTATTGCTCGGAATCAGTTCATTGCCGTTCATACGGCTCACATATTGCAGAATTTCGTTGGCAAGACTGTATTGCATGCTGGCATTGTTGGCATTCTCGGCCATGCGCACGCCGGTGCTCGGATCACTGAACATGGTA
>JAEEVB010000073.1 GCA_016287065.1 Muribaculaceae bacterium | reverse complement strand
CGTCTTCTGAATATCTATAACAAGATTTCCACCTGTATACTCAAATTCATTGCTTAAGGTGATTTCAAAAGTTTCTGCTGCAGCTCCCTTAATAGGAGTAATTGTACCAGATGCATTGTCGGGAACACCAGAAACAAGTGATTCAGACGAAAAATCAGGAGTTTCTGTGCTAAAAAGCCTAATTTCCACCTCCCAACCACCAAAAGACAAGGAAGCTGTTGGATAGAACTTTATGCGTGTAATTTTTTTTCCAACAAGATCAGTTAGCATATCAGCAGAATAAATAATTTGATTATGCTGAACATAGTCAAAATTATATGTATACAACGGGATGTAGGAGTCGGTCTTAGATTCATCTCCTACAGTCAACTCCTCGGCTTGTGCTGCTGGAGGCGCAATAAAGGCGAAGAGCAGCAAGCCCATCAAAAGTTTTAGATAGAATTTTTTAGAAAACATGTTTTTAAAAAGTTAATTAATAAAAGGTTATAAAAATGTGTGTTTCAATAAAATACGTGTTTTGCGCCGAGCCTAAAGGGCCCAGTGCGGTGGTTGTGATTTATGTTATCATGTGCAATGTGTGTTTTGCATGCTGGTGTTTATCACGATAGATCACAATCTGGTTTAGTGGTGCAAAGTAACACCATTTTCAGTAAACTACCAAATTTTTCCTATACAAATTAATAAAAAATATGCAAAAGGGGGATTTGACGGGGTAAAGAGTCGATAAATATAGGCTAATACAGTAGAGGAGACGAGGACAGGGGTTTTAGACGGAAGGACAGAAGATTTTTAGACATAAGAACAAAAGAACAAAAGGTTTTAGACGGAAGGATAGAAGAACATAAGGTTGTCTCTACAGTCGTCAGTGGTAATCTCGGAGAACTCGGAGAACTCGGAGATCTCGGAGGTCTCGGAGGGGCGGACAGGGCACCCGCTGACTGAGGCTCGCTGAACGCACACCGCTCTGGCGAGCGACTCTTGCTGCTCGCTCAGTCGAGCTTAAGGTTGTCCCTACATTTGCTGCTCGCTCAGTCGGGCTATGCGAGGGCGAGGACGAGGATTTGGGCGGTGATGACTCGCAGGAACATGGTGAGGGGATAGACCGTAGAATAGGCCACGGCGGGTGCATCGTTGTTGGCAGTCTTGTTGGCGTAGGCGAGTGCCGGGGGATCGGTGTTGGAGCCAGCAATGAGGCCCATCAGGGTGCAGTAGTTGATTTTGTGGCGTCCGCGACCTATCAAGCCGATGACAATGAGGGGCAAGAAGGTGATGAGGAAGCCATAGAGCACCCACTTGGCACCTGTGGCGTTGAACACGGTAGCGGCAAAGCCCCCGCCCGCAGCCAGACCCACCGAGGCGAGGAATAGGCAGATGCCAAGCTCGCGCATGAGCAGATTGGCCGACGTGGAGGTGTAGGTGACCAGCTTGAACTTGTAGCCATAGCGTCCCAGCAAAATGGCGATGATGAGCGGACCGCCCGCCAGACCCAGCTTCATGGGCACCGTCATGCCAGGGAGCATGATGGGCAGCGAGCCTGCCAGGATGCCGAGGAAAATGCCTATGAACATGGTGAAGATATTAGGATGGTCGAGCATCTTCATAGAGTTGCCCATCTTTTGCGCCAAGCGCTTGATATCGTTCTCGTTACCCACCACGGTGAGGCGGTCGCCCACCTGCAGGGCAAGGTTGGGGCTGGCCAGCAGGTCGAGGCCGGCACGGTTGACGCGGGTTACATTGAGTTTGTAGCCCATGCGCAAGCGGAGCGAACCCAGCTTGCGGCCCGACAACTCGCTGTTGGTCATCACAATGCGGCGAGCCGTGACGGGGTCGGGGTCGGCTTTCCAGTCCATGACCTCGTGGGGGCCGAGGACGGCGTCGAACATCTCCTGGTCTTGCTGGCTCATGACCACGAGCAGGAGGTCGCCCTCTTCGATAACCGTTTCGCTCACAGGAATGTGCACATGGCCGTCGCCCTTGCGGATGCGCGAAATCACAAAGTTGTGGTCGATGATCTGGTGCAGGTGGTGAATGGTGCTGCCAATGATGAGCTTGTTGGTCACCTTATAGGTCACGAGGTGTGGCTGGAGCTGCGAGTTGGTTTTCTCGTCTTCAATCTCCTTGGCCTCTTTGTCGACACCTATTTTAAATATAGCCTTGACCGCAATCATCGAGAGGATGATGCCCACCACACCCAGCGGATAGGCGGCAGCATAGCCCATCGACATGGCCTCGTTCATGGCAGAGGCTCCGCTCGGGAGCGTCTCGATGAGCGTCTGCTGAGCGGCACCGAGTCCGGGCGTATTGGTGACGGCACCCGAGAGGATGCCCACCAGCTCGTTGGCGCGCAGGTCGCCATCGGCAAAGAAGATGGCCAGCGCCACCACTATGTTGAGCGCTATGATGCCTATTGCCAAGACATTGAGCGTGAGGCCGCCATGCTTGAACGACGAGAAGAACGACGGACCCACCTGAAGGCCTATTGAGAAGATGAAGAGAATGAGACCGAACTCCTGGATGAACTTGAGGGTGCTCTCGTCGATGGCAAAGCCAAAATGGCCGGCCAGCAGACCCACAAAGAGCACAAACGTGGCACCGAGCGAGATGCCGAAAATCTTGACTTTACCCAACAAAACACCCACGGCTATCACCAGTGAGTAGATGAAAATGGAGTGTGCCACTCCTGTGCCCGTGAACAAATCCAGTATCCAGTCCATGTTATGTTTGCTATTTACTTGTTATCTTAATGGTGATTAAATTTAACGTAATTATGTGGTTTTCAGGCAAGTTTGATGCCATGTTCGACAACATCGAGGATGTCGAGCGGACGGTTGACGATGCAGTTGGCGTGATACTCGTTCAGCTCCTTCTCGGGACGGAACCCCCAGGTCACGCCCACCGAGTCGATGCAGGCACGGCGCGCCGTCTCCATGTCGACGCCCGAGTCGCCCACATAGAGCGTATCGGCCTTAGCGACCTGAGCCTGAGCGAGAATGGAGAACACCACCGAGGGGTCGGGCTTGATGTTGACGCCCTCGCGCTGCCCCTCGACCGCCACAAAGTTGATGTCGGGGAAATAGTGGCCAATGATCTTGTCGACCGCCTGCTGATACTTGTTGCTTGCCACAGCCATGCGCACGCCCATGTCGTGGAGGTCGGAGAGGAGCTCGGGCATGCCATCGTAGGGGCGTGTGTATTGCGTGCAGTGCTCGTTGTAGAACTCGAGGAAGTCCTTGAGCAGGTGGTTGACGGTCTCCTCGTCGCGGTGATCCTCGGGTAGCACGCGAGTGATGAGCCGGCGCACGCCGTTGCCCACGAAGAAGGGGTAAGACGCCATGCTGTGGGTGGCAAACTCGTTCTTCTCGAGCGCATAGTTGGCCGCCTGAGCGAGGTCCTCAATTGTGTTGAGGAGCGTGCCGTCGAGGTCGAATATCACTAACTTTTTCATCGGTCTTTTGCTTGTTTTGAAGTTTGAAGATTAGAACGGATAGCCCACTGAGAAGTGGAACTCGGCATCGCGCTTGAAGCGCGGATTGAACAGGGGCCAGTGTTCCTGACCCGAAGCGGGATTGTGGGCCTTCATGCCCATGTCGAGACGCAAGAGGAAGTAGGTGAAGTCCATGCGCAGGCCCAAGCCGTAGGCCATGGCAATCTGCTCGAAGAACTTGTCGAACTTGAACACGCCGCCAGGCTGGGTGGGATAGTCGCGAATGGTCCAGATGTTGCCCACATCGATGAAGGCACCCAACTCGAGCACCCAGAAGAGCTTGGCGCGATACTCGATGCTGGCGTCGAACCTGATGTCGCCGCACTGGTAGATGAAGTTGTTCTGCGTGTTGCGGCCGTTGAAGCTACCAGGGCCCAGCGAGCGCACGCTCCAGCCACGCACACTGTTGGCACCGCCCGAATAGAAGCGCTTCTCGAACGGGAGTACCGTGGAGTTGCCATAGGGTACGGCAACGCCCAGGCCGGCATGCACCGCCAGTGAACTGCGCGAGTTGAAGTAGTGGGTGAAGGCGTAGTCGCCCTCGAGTTTGAGATATTGCGAGTAGCGGATGCCGAACACCTTATAGGCATCGTCGGCATCGTGCTTCTGATTGGTCATTTTGGAGATGGCATAGAGCAGGTTGCCCGCCGTCTCGGCCGAGGCGCGGACGGTGTAGATGTTCTCCTGCTGATAGGCATGCAGAGGGTTGAGCTCGCGCTTGTTGGTGTGATAGAAGTTGTAGCCCATGCGCATGATGAAGTGGTCTTCATAACTGTAGCGCAGCAGGGGGTTGGTGATGCTGTCGAGGAAGTGAGACTTGCTGTGGGGCAGATACACATAGTTCAGGTCGAGCAGGTTGAAGGTGTGGCGAGTCATGGACTGCTGTTCGCGCCAGACATACTTCCAGCCCGCACCGGCAATGATGCGCGTGTACTCGGGGCGTGCCTGATAGTTGAAATTGGTGTGGAACTCGGTAGAGGCCTGAATGCGCTGCTTGAAACTCTTCTTGAGGAAGGGGGCCTTGAACTTGGGGAAGGTGATGCCCACCTCGGTGGCATACTCGGAGTAGTTGTCGTTGATGAGACCGTCGATCTTGCCCGAAATGCTCTCGTAGCTCACCTTGAACTTGGCATTGAGTACCTCGGAGCCACGAAACAGATTGTGGTGATAGTAGTCGACTCCCACGCCGAAACCCAGGTCGCCCTCGCTATTGGTACCCTCGAGCGAGAAGGCCACCGACTGCTTCTTCTCGCGGGTGAGCAGGATGTAGGTGTCGATCCAAATCTTGTCGTCCATCTCGCCCACCAGCTGCGAATTGATGTCGATGAACTTCACGATGCCCAGGCGCCCCAGAGCCTGATAGGTCTTGTCGACATCGCTTGCGTCATAGAGCTGGCCCGGCTCAATGTAGCAGCACTCGTCGAGCACACTGTGGCGCAGGAAGTCGTCGGGACCGTGTATCACCCTGATGTTCTGATACATGGCAGTGTCGCCATGATACTCATTGTTCTGCATGGTCACCGGGTCGTAGTTGGTGACAAAGGTCACGTTGCGCACGTAGAAGGGGCGGTGGGCCGTGTAGCCCTCGAGCCGCTTGAGTGGACGCGGTGGAGCAATATTGAGGGTGAGGTCGACGGCACGCGAACCGGCAGCGGTGTCGGCCGTGAAGGTGACGTACTCCTTATTGAAGGCAAAGTAGCCATTGTTGCGCAGGTGCTCGGTGATGATGACGCGCTCGGCATCGAGCTTGTTGTGGTCGAAGGTGGAGTTCTGCCTGATGGGGAACAGGGTGGTGTCGCTCAGTATGAGGGTGCTTAGCGTGTCGTCGGGGATGTTGTAGCTGATGTTGCGCACATAGTAGGGCTGATTGAGCTTGATTTCGTACTTGACACGCACTTTCTTCTTCTTGACATTGCGGTCGACGAGGCTTGTCACCTGGTTGTTCATGTAGCCCTTGTTGGAGAGCGCGCGGGTGAGCTGGTTGACGCTGGCCTCGGTGAGGGTGGAGTCGTAGATCACAGGGGGCGTGCCCAAACGCTGCACCCAACGGTTGAACCACTTGGTGGAGTCCTTGCCCGAGATGTTGTAGAGAGCCAGCTGCAGCTTGAGTCCGCCGAGCACCTTGTGGTTCTCGGTCTGGCGCAGGTAGTTAACGAGCTCGGCACTGCTGATGTCCTCGGTTTCATTCTCCTTGTCCAAGATCTGGATGGTGACATCATCGAGCAGAAATTGACCATCGGGCACATGCTTGGTAGAAGAGCACGAGATGGCGACCTCAATCATCAGGATTGAAGCCAAGATCATGAACCACTTTATGCCCGAAGTCATACGTTTCATTGGTGAGCAGAGTAATTAATATGCAAAGTTACGCTCTTTATACCGATTCACAAAACGAAACAGGTAGAAACTTTTTTAGGCTTTTATTTGGTCAAAGTGAAAAATTATAGCTAAATTCGCATTTTCTAATCAATGTTACAAACAATTACACTATAATGAATACAGCCTATATCTTTTTTGCCGATGGTTTCGAGGAAATCGAGGCGTTGAGCACCGTCGATATTCTGCGACGTGCAGGCATGAATGCAGTAACCGTATCGATTCACGACGACTCGCTGGTAACTGGCGCTCACGGCGTTGCGGTGGAGACCGATGCCCTGTTTGATGAAGTAGACTATGCCGATGCGCAATGGCTCATCTTGCCCGGTGGCATGCCTGGAGCCAGCAACCTGCGCAACTGCGAACCGCTGTGCGACCTGCTCATTAATCACTACCGCAAGGGAGGATACGTGGCAGCCATCTGCGCTTCGCCCACTATCGTATTTGGGCCGCTGGGCATGCTCCAGCATCACGAGGCCGTGTGTTACCCAGGCATGGAAGCCACGCTCAACTGCCAGACACAACGCGACGACATGGTGGTTGTGAGCGACAACGTGGTGACCGGCAAGGGCCCCGCCGCCGCCAGCGAATTTGCACTCGCCATAGTGGCACTCACCCTGGGCGACGACAAGGCCCGCGAAGTGGCCCAAGGCTTGCTGCTGGTGCCTTGAGCACAGCCCGTGCAGCACCCTAAAAACATGAACCAAACTATCAGTCAACGCTATGAATCTAAAATATTTGCTTTTTTCAGCCATCGGCCTGTTGATGACCGCTTTCGCAGCCAGTGCCACCCCATTTGAGGTGAACGGCATCTACTACGATGTGATTTCGGGCAACAACGTGGCGGTGGTGGGGCACCCCGACGGTGTGTATCAGTCGGTGAACAATGCCAATATCCCAGCTACTGTGGAGTTTGAGGGAACTCAATATAACGTCAAGGAGATAGCCGACGAGGCCTTTATGAATGCGCAGTTGCAGATGCTCAGCATCCCTGCTTCGATGACCCGCATCGGGCGCAAGGCGTTCATGTATTCGTCGCTCTCTATGGCTTCACTCCAGGCGGCAGGCGACGAGCCCTTGACAATAGCCGACTCGGCATTCATGAATTGCCGCTATCTCTATTCAGTCACGCTGCCTGAACGGCTTCAGACCATAGGTAACTCGGCCTTCAACAGATGCCTGCTCGAGGGCCTCGTCATCCCCAAGGGCGTGACAAGCATAGGCAATGCAGCCTTTGCCCAAAACTATGAAATGATGTCGGTCAACTTCCAGGAGGGCCGTACAGCCCCCATTGTGCTAGGCACCGAACTGTTTGCCAACTGCGTGGGACTGTCGAGCACCAACCTGCCCGAAGGCATCACTAAGCTCACATCGCGCATGTTCTTCAACACAGGATTCACAGAATACACCATTCCGGCCACCATCGACACCATTGGTTCACAATGCTTTGCCTCTTGCCGAAGCCTTGAGATAGTGTATTCGGAAAAAGAGGGGACCAATCCACTGATTCTGCAAGACAGCGCCTTTGCCGAATGTGCCGTTCTGGGCACCTGCGAGATTCCTGTCCGCACCAAAATCATTGGCAATTATGCCTTCCAGGGCAACCCCATGTTCACCAAGTTTACCGTTAAACAACATGTCGACACCATTGGTGACTTCGCTTTTGCCTCATGCCCCAATCTCCTGAGTTTTTCTATACAGAACGACAAGCCACCTGTGGCTTATGCCTCCACTTTCGCAGAAATCAACAGCAAATGCAGCTTCTATGTGCAAGAAAAAGCATTCTCCCTGTTCAACGGACTGGAAGCGTGGAAAAACTACTACCCTCAAAAGTTCAATTTGCACATTTGTCACAACGAGTATGCTTACCACTACAACACGTTGTGCGTCGCAAGTGAGTTGAACCCGTCGTTCGTGAATGTGACGAATTTCAAGGCCTATAAGGTGAAAGAAATCGATGCGTCGCGGCAGCGCGTGGTGGCCGAGCAGGTGCAGTACCTCTACGGCGACAAGCAGCCACAGGGCGACTGCATCGTGTACAGGCTTAATACAGAAGACCTCTCGATGAACTTTAACCGGTTTAAATACAACCGGCCCTTTGAGCCCGACCAGTACCTCCACGGAATCTCGGAATGGTCTAAGAAGGTGAAACAACCCGACGACCAGAGCATCACATACTACACGCTTAGCCGCTCAACCGGCAAGTGGAACAAGATTCCAGAAACGGGAACCTACCTGAACAAGAGTCAGGCCTATTTGTGCGCTCCCATTCCTCAAAGCGAGGCACCCAACCAACTCGAGATGAAACTGGTGGATGTGCGTATCGTGGGCGACATCAACTCCGACGGTGCTGTGAATGTTACCGACCTCAACCTACTCATCAACATGCTGCTTGGTGTTGAGCCCATGAACATAGAACTGGCCGACCTTGATGGTGACGGTGCGGTAAACACCACCGATGTCACCTTCATGATTAGCGTCATTCTCGGCTTTAAAATACATGTGGGCGACGTGAACTTCGATGGATTCATCAATGTGAGCGACGTGACCACGCTAATCAACATGCTGCTTGGCGTTCAGCCCATGAAAATCAAGTATGCCGACATTGACGGCAATGGCAAGGTGAATGTGAGCGACCTGACGGCGCTCATCAACATCATTCTTGGTGTGTAACGACCTGTATTGATTTATTTTAGCGGGCAACTTGCGAAGCAAACGCCTTGTTGCTCCACACCTCATAAGACCCGTTGGGCGTAGTGGCTATGGTCATTACGCCCATCTTCTTCTCCTTCGCCATCAAGGCCTTGGCCTTTTCAGTGCCCATGGCCATGCATGCTGTGGCCCAGGCATCGGCCATCATACAGTCGGGGGCGGTCACCGTCACGCTAAGCAGTGTGCTCTCCTCGCTCTTGCCCGTCTTGGGATTCACAATGTGGGAGATGCGTTTTCCGTTGACCTCTTTGTATTTCCTATAATTGCCGCTTGTGGCTACCCCACCCTGCTCCAGCGAGAGCGTCATGACCGACTCGTGATGCGTGCCATCGGGGTCGGACTGAGGCATATCAATCGACACATTCCACTTGTCGCCACGAGGGCTGCGGCCTTTCAGGGCCACCTCACCACCAATCTCTACCATATAGTTTTCCACACCGTTGCGCTCCAGCATGCGCCCTATCTCATCGCAAGCATAGCCCTTGGCGATGGAGCTGAAGTCGAACTGCGTGCGAGAATCCTGCTTCACAATGCGGCCTTGTTCAAGGCTCGTCTTCTCCAGACCCACAAACTGCAGGATGCTGTCGAGCTGTGCCTGGGTGGGCAGTTGGCCGTTCTTGTAACCAAAGCCCCAAGCATTCACCAGCGGCATCACCGTGGGGTCGAATGCGCCACCCGAGGCTTTGTGTACCTCTTGTGAAGCCTTGTAGAGCTGCGTCAGGCACGCATCAAGGGCATCGCCTTTACCGGCATTGATAGCGCTTATCAGCGATTGCTTGTTGTAAACCGATGCGCTCATATCTACGGCATTAAGCACGACCTGCACCGAGTCGCTCAAATCACTGGTGCCATGATAGGTGATGTGATAGTCGGTAGTCCACACCACGCCACTGAGCCTGAATGTGTGCCGGGCATTGGGCTTGAACAGGAAGAAACACACTACTGCCACCAGTGTGACAGCCAGAACGGCCAGATAACGCCTTGAAATCGGTTTTGGAGATGATGCCATTGTTTTGTTGTTTTAAGATGGGCGAAGTTAACTATTTTTTGCCGTTTCACAAAAAAAACGCCGTCGCTCGCCCGAAAATTCATTCAATATCATTTTTTTTTCATAGCTTTGCAACAATAATCAACTCAGGAAACTATGACTGCTTTAAAAAAATACTTGACGATAACCCTGCTCTTGCTCATGCTGCCCTGTGCGGCACAGGCTAAGTTCAGGTTCGGTGCCAAAGCCGGCTTTGGCATCAATACAGTGAAATTTGACCGCAGCATTATGGATGCCGACAACTATCTGGGCTACTCCGTTGGTGCAACTGCCGAACTGGAGCTTCCTGCTGTGGGCATTGCACTCGACGCGTCGGCGCTCTACACGCACCGCAGCAACAAGATCTTGGTGCAAGACGAGGAAAACCGTAGCTACAAGCGCAATTACTTTGAATTTCCTGTGCATGCCAAGTACAAGCTCAACATGCTCGGGCTCAACCGCATTCTCGTACCCTTTATCTATGCTGGTCCTGACTTTGCCTTCCTCACGAGCGAATCCGACCCCAGCAACTCGTTCAAAAATCGCAAGATGTCGGTCTCGCTCGACCTAGGTGGTGGTGTGGAACTTATCAACCACCTGCAAATCAGCGTCAACTACTCGCTGGGCATGTCAAAAGCCTTTGAATATGTCGGGCTTAACTCTGATGTGCGAAATGTGACTGGTAAAGACCGTTGCTGGACCGTCTCGGCCGCCTACTTCTTCTAAATTCAATTAGGGAAAAGTTTTGATAATAATTGTTGCGGCTCAGCAATATTAAACAAGTTTTATTGCATTCGCCTTGCGAATTATTTGATATTTCGCTCGCCTTGCACTATTGTTGCGGTTAAACGACCGCGAAATTAGGCTGCGGCTCGGAAAATTGCAAACATTTTTGCATTTTCGCTCGCCTTGCACTAATTTTGCAGATAAATCAACATTTAAGATGAAAAAGATAC
>JAEEVB010000300.1 GCA_016287065.1 Muribaculaceae bacterium | reverse complement strand
TCGCTTCAACGATGGCAGTACAGCCACTCAAAAGATGATGAAATAATTCTAGTTTCATAGTTTTATAACATGACGCCATGGGGAGGGCGGCCTGCACAGGTCGCCCTCCCTGCTTTCTACACCCCTGGCTGCCAAGTCCAAACACCAAAGTGAAACAAAACAATAGAGAAAAATAGCTATTTGGCTGAAATTATGACATATTAGATTGATTTTTTTTGCTTTACCGCACATTATAAAATAATTTTGTAGTTCACTGCACATAAAACACGCCCCACCAACAACCACAGGAGCACATGATTAGAAGATGGATATCATAGGCACATACAGCCCCATCACGCTCGAGGAAATGAGCGGCATCAAGCTCATGAACCGCATCGACACCAAGTTTGTGACCACACGGTCGCGGCTCATGGACTTGCTGGAGCTTGCCGAACCCGCCTACAGGGTGCAGGAAACCGCTGGGCGGCGTGCCATTCCCTATGCCACCGCATACTTCGACACCGAGGACTTCAACATGTATGTCACTCACCAAAACGGCCATGCAAGCCGCCAGAAGCTGCG
The DNA here is from genome assembly GCA_016287065.1 of Muribaculaceae bacterium. Taxonomy (GTDB): domain Bacteria; phylum Bacteroidota; class Bacteroidia; order Bacteroidales; family Muribaculaceae; genus Sodaliphilus. Next base: position 1,497 of record JAEEVB010000300.1, on the reverse strand, counting down.
TATACGCTCCTACGTGGCATCGGGGCTCAACTTTCTGGAAGTGAAGACCAAGGATAACCACAAGCGCACTCGCAAGAAGCGGGTGGAGGTGCCCGACTCCCTGCCCACGGCTGCTCACGACGGCACCATTGCCTTCACGGCGGGCGACGGCTACACCGAGTTTATGCACAAGCACCTGCGCTACGACCCAGCCACGATGCTTCCCGCCCTGGAAAACAGCTTCAACCGCATTACGCTGGTGAACCGTGCCAAGACCGAGCGCCTCACCATCGACATCGACCTGAAATTCCACAACCTGGTCACTGGCAAGGATGCCAGCTTAAGCAACCTGGCCATTGTGGAACTGAAACGCGACGGCCTGCAACCCTCGCCCGTGCTCGACCTGCTGCTGCAACTGCGCATCATGCCCATGGGCTTCAGCAAATATTGCATGGGGTCGGCCCTTACCAACCCAGACCTTAAGATTAACCGGTTCAAGGAGCGACTCAGACTCATCGACCGGATGCAACACACATTATAGATAAAACACACTAAATAATTGAAACTATGGACGAAATCAATGCAATAGCCCCGAGTGTCTTTACCGACAATATGCTCATCATGGCCGAGACTTTTGCCGTGAACATACTGTTCAGCTGGATTATCATTCATTTCCTATATTACCGCAAGAGTCATCGCCGCGACTTCTATTTCACCTTCCTGCTCATTAGCATCGCCATCTTCTTCCTCATGTTCTTCATGACCTACATGCTCGACAACATGAAGGGGAAGACCAGCATTGGCATCGGCATCGGTCTGTTTGGCATCTTCAGCATCATGCGATACCGCACCGACACCATGCCCGTGCGCGAGATGACCTACCTGTTCAGCATCATCTGCCTCTCGGTGGTGAATGCGCTGGCCGCTGGCGGCATCGAATTCCAGCCCATTGTGCTGCTGCCCAACATTGCTGTGCTGCTCGCCATCATGCTCTGCGAATTCTTGCTGCTCAACAAGAAGGAGGCCACCAAACTCATACAGTACGACCGCATCGCCCTCATCACCCCCGACAAGCGCGACGAGCTCATTGCCGACCTTGAGCAACGCACTGGACTGCAAATCAAGCATGTGGAAGTGGGTGCCATTGATTTCTTGCGAGACATGGCCATAGTGAAGATTACTTATAAATACTGTGGAAGGAGCGATGACCGCATCAACCACGCCATTAAACTGAAACGCGACCAATGGGAAAATGTGCAAGATACTCAATAATTCTGTCGCTTTTTGTCTGCTCGGCAGTTAGTAATCAGGATGTGTTGGCCGGAGATGACTTCGGCATGTCCTATGCTGTAGGCATCGAAAAGAAATTCAGCAAGAAGACCAAACTCGAAGCCGAGGCCGAACTGCGCAACCGCAACAACACGCGCACGATTGACCGCTTTAGCCTCTCGGCGAGTGCAAGCCACAAGATCACCACCTGGCTCAAGGCCGATGTGGGCTACCAGTGGCTCTACGATA
>JAEEVB010000072.1 GCA_016287065.1 Muribaculaceae bacterium | reverse complement strand
GCTCATATTGCTTGGCTTGTTGCTGTGTGTGTGGTCGTGCACAGGCACGAAACCGTCGACCGAGCAGTCGCATGAGGCGAGCGAGGTGAGTCAGGCGACCGACTCGCTCGAGGCGCGCATCGAGGCGCTGAACGAGGAGATGGAAGGCTATATCAGTGAGTATGAAAACAATCGTAACGAGGAGACCTTCAAGCGTGCCATGGCGTTGAACGACAGCCTTGAACGCATCGATACCACTGCGCAAGGGCACTTCTACACGATGCTCACACGGTCGCAGTTGCTCATGAAGGCGGGTAGGGTGAAGGAGGCGATGCGCCTGCAGGAGCAGTTGCTGAGCAAGGATCCCGACAATGTGGCCCGTCTGCAGTTCTATGCCGGAAAATACTTCCTTGAGGAGCGCCACGACTCGATGCTCTACTACGGGCAGCGCGCCTTGGCTGTGTGCGACAAGGAACTAGCTGAGAACGAGGGTGACTTGGAAGCCCGAGAGCAGTCGTTGCTCAACAAGCTCACCATTTATCAATTGCTCAATGACCGTGTGCGTGCCCGTGAGGTGACCGATCAGCTGCAGTCGCTGCAGCAGCTCTCGGGGTCAAGGGCCATGACCGATGACGAATTTAATGAGGAGTTTAATGAGGCCCGTGAGCAGCTGAACCAGCTTGCTGTGGCATGGCGCAATGATACCGATGGCGGAGCGAAAGAATCAGTGGCTACCGTAAATGGTGATGCTCGCAAGCAGGTGGCAGTTTCAAAAGAGAAAGAATAGTATTTTTTCAAAAAATTGGGGATATTTAATATAGATATTACATTTATATTTTATATCTTTGTAAATTAATTGATATAATTTGGCAACTGCTTGTTGCCGAATTGTAACCAAGTGAGAGATAAACATTTGCCTATATGAATTTGACTTGTCCGCATTGTGGTAAAGGCTTGAGTATATCGCACGACGAACTGGTGGTGTGCCGAGGCGTTGTGATTTGCCCGCAGTGCCTCACCGAGTTTGTGGCCGATGGAGTGGAATTGCCTGAGCCCGAGGCGGTGGCGCAAGTCTACCCAAAGCCTGCTGTGCTCGAGGTGCAGTCGCATGGGGGTGAGCGCTTTTGCTATGGTTGTGGCAGGGAGTTGCCTCATCACGAGGGCTTGCGTTACTGCCCCTTCTGTGGCATTGCCCTTTTGTCGAATCAACAGGTGACGCCAGCGGCCGAAACGGCACCGAAGGCAACGGTGTCGAATCCGTCGGCAACAGCGCCTCTATCGGCAACCAAGAGCGAGTCAAAGCCTAAAGCGTCATCGTCCAATGCCTACCGTTATGTGCCCAAGGTGTTCTCGAAGGAATTGCGTCCAGAACCACCCAGCTTGCGCTTTAAGGTATTTGCCTACTCGATAATGGTGGTGCTGGTGGCCATCTTTGGCATCATCGTTTACTTGGGTTATCAATTATAATAAGTAGAGATTAATACCACAAGAGACTGTTTTAAAACAAGAAAACTATGAACAACCGATATTGCGTGATTATGTGCGGTGGTGTGGGTAGCCGTTTCTGGCCCTACAGCCGCAGTAGCAAGCCCAAACAATTCATCGACTTCCTGGGCACGGGCAAGAGCTTGTTGCAACTCACAGTGGAGCGTCTCGATGGCATTGTGCCTTTCGAGAATATCATTATGCTCACCAATGAGCAGTATGCCGGCCTCATCGAGGAGCAACTGCCACAAATCAGCAAGAACCAGATTCTGCTCGAGCCTGCACGTCGCAACACGGCCCCTTGTAACGCCTGGGCGGCCTATCATATCAAGGCGCTGAATCCCGATGCTGTGATTATGGTAGCACCGAGCGACCACTTGATACTGAATCGTGAGGCATTCAGGGAAAGCGTGTTGCGGGCTTATGAGTTTGTGGAGTCGCGCGATGCGTTGCTCACCTTTGGCGTCAAGCCTAACCGCCCCGAGACGGGCTATGGCTACATTCAGCTTGGCGACCGAATCGATGCCAATTTCTCACGTGTGAAAACCTTCACCGAGAAGCCCGACCTCACGCTTGCCAAGGTGTTTCTGGAGAGTGGCGAGTTCTACTGGAACTCGGGCATGTTCTTCTGGCACGTCGATTCTATCTTGCGTGCTGTGCGTGAGTTGGCGCCCGACATTGCGGCGCGGTTCGAGGCGGGAGTTGCATTGTTTGGTACTCCGGGCGAGCAGGATTTCATCAATGGGATGTATGCCTCATGTGCCAACATTTCTATCGACTACGCCATTATGGAGAAAGCCATCAACGTGTGCGTGGAGCGTGTAGACTTTGGTTGGACCGATCTGGGCACGTGGGGAGCACTCTATGATGTGTCGGATAAGAACGAGCAGGGTAATGTGACGCAAAATTGCCAGGCCTTGCTGGTGAACAGTCACGACAACGTGATTGCTATGCCGCCCGACAAACTCATTGTGGCCTCGGGGCTCGACAATTACATCATTGCCGATGCTGCCGACGCACTGCTCATTGTGCCTAAGAACGAAGAGCAGAAGATTCGCCAATATGTGAACGAGGTGAAGCTGAAATATGGTGAAAAATACCTGTGAAAAAGGCGTGATCGGGGTGCCTGAAACCCTTAGCAAGGACTTGAAGGCATAAAAACCCCTCCACGTGCATTTTTTTTGGTTTTTTTAAGGCTCATAAACTTGTGATTTCGCCACTATTTTTGTATTTTTGTATGTTTTATTGAAACATGAAAAAAGGCGTAGAAAATGCAGCGAAAAATGGCATTTTGGCCCTACTAAAACGAAGATATTAAACAACAGATATGTCAGACGAATTAAGAGAACAAGAAGAAAAACAGTATTCGGCGCATAACATTCAGGTCCTCGAGGGACTTGAAGCCGTGCGTAAGCGCCCTTCCATGTACATTGGCGACACCCATGTGAAGGGTCTGCACCATCTGGTGTCGGAAGTTGTCGACAACAGTATCGACGAGGCCTTGGCTGGCTTCTGCAACGAAATAAATGTAACCATTCACGAAGACAATTCGATCTCGGTGAAGGACAATGGCCGCGGCATTCCCGTCGACGAGCACGAGAAACTGCACAAATCGGCTCTGGAGGTGGTGATGACCGTGCTCCATGCCGGTGGCAAGTTCGACAAGGGCTCCTATAAGGTGTCGGGCGGCTTGCATGGTGTGGGCGTGAGCTGTGTGAATGCGCTGAGCGACTATCTGCGTGCCGAGGTGCATCGCGACGGTAAGATCTACATGCAGGAGTATGCCTATGGCAAGCCCACCAGCGAGGTGAAGGTGATAGGCGAGAGCCAAGACCATGGCACCATGGTGCTCTTCCACCCCGACGGCAAGATTTTCCAGACAACCGAATATCAGTTCGACATATTGGCTACCCGCCTGCGCGACCTCGCCTACCTGAACGCCGGTGTGCACCTGTCGCTGTGCGACTTGCGCGACAAGGACGAGCACGGCGAGCCCCGTCGTGAGCAATACTACTCCGAGACGGGTCTCGACGAGTTTGTGCGCTACATCGATGCTGCCAAAGAACCGCTCATCAAGGATGTGATTCACATCACCAGCAACAAGGGCGGCATTCCTGTGGAGGTGGCTATGACCTACAACACCTCGTTCAACGAGAATATCTATTCGTTTGTGAACAATATCAACACCATCGAGGGTGGTACACATCTCACGGGCTTCCGCCGCGGTTTGGGTGGCACGCTCAAGAAATATGCCGAAGAGAGCAAGATGCTTGACAAGGTGAAGGTGGAAATCAAGCCCGAGGACTTCCGTCAAGGCATCACCGCCGTTATCTCGGTGAAGGTGATGGAACCGCAGTTTGAGGGACAGACCAAGACCAAGCTGGGTAACACCGAGGCCATTGGTGCTGTGGAGACCAGCGTGCGCGAGGCTCTGGGCATCTATCTCGAGGAGCATCCGGCTCAGGCCAAGACCATCGTCGAGAAGATTGTGCTCGCTGCCACTGCACGCCATGCCGCCGAGAGTGCACGCATGAAGGTGCAGCGCAAGTCGCCACTGACGGGTGGTGGCCTGCCCGGCAAACTCGCCGACTGTTCGAGCAAGGATCCAGCCAAGTGCGAGCTCTTCCTGGTCGAGGGTGACTCGGCAGGCGGCTCGGCCAAGCAGGGACGTGACCGTAACTTCCAGGCTATCCTCCCGTTGCGCGGTAAGATCCTGAATGTGGAGAAAGCTATGGACCACAAGGTGTTTGAGAGCGAGTCGGTGGTCAACATCTTCCGTGCATTGGGCGTGACCATTGGCACCGAAGAAGACCCCAAGGAGGCCAACCTGAGCAAGCTGCGCTACCACCGCATCATCATCATGACCGATGCCGACGTCGACGGTGCACACATTGCTACGTTGCTTATGACCTTCTTCTTCCGTCGCATGCGACCCATCATCGAGAATGGCTACCTCTACATTGCCAACCCGCCGCTCTACCGTTGCATCAAGGGCACCGTGAGCGAGTATTGCTGGGACGATGTGCAGGTGCGTCAGTTCATCGACAAGTATGCTGCCGGCGAAGAGAAGAATGTGCGCAAGCAGCGATTCAAAGGTTTGGGTGAGATGAATGCCGAGCAGTTGTGGGAGACCACAATGGATCCCGAGAACCGCATGCTGCGCCGTGTGAACATCAGCGATGCCGCCGAGGCCGACCGCATCTTCTCGATGCTCATGGGTGAAGACGTGGCACCCCGCAAGAAGTTCATCGAGGAGCACGCCACCTACGCAACCATCGACACATAATAAAACAATTCACATATATTCTCCTTTCGGTCGCCGCATGAGCCAGAACTCATGCGGCGATCGTTGTCATCATAACCACCTAAACCCTCACCTCTCACCTCTCACCTCTCACCTCTCAACCCTATACTCTCAACCCTCAACCCTCAACCCTATACTCTAAACCTCAAGTTGTGAAGTGCTTTGGCACTTCACAACTTGAATATATAACAACAAAAGCGCTAAGCATAGCTTAACGCTTGAATGAGGTAGCCCATAGCAGAGTCGAACTGCTCTTTTAAGAATGAAAATCTTACGTACTAACCGATATACGAATGGGCCCTGAAAAAGTGTATCTCACCACCCTTGCGGCAGTAGAGCTACACACAGTGAAGAGTCGCCTTTTAAGCAGCGTTAACCTTGTTAGCGTGCTTAGCCAGTTTCGACTTCAGGTTAGCGGCTTTATTCTTGCTGATAACGCCCTTGCCGGCAAGCTTGTCGAGCATAGCGGTTACTTTCTTCAGATCTTCGTTAACGGCGGCTTTGTCCTCGTTGTTACGAAGTTTGCGCACTGCATTGCGCATAGTCTTTGAATAATAGCGGTTGCGAAGCCTTCTGGCCTCTGACTGGCGAATTCTTTTGATAGCTGATTTATGGTTTGCCATAATTTACTTTTTGTTTTTTATTTCGTTAATTTTCAGTAGCCCATAGCAGAGTCGAACTGCTCTTTTAAGAATGAAAATCTTACGTACTAACCGATATACGAATGGGCCATTTTGCGAACCAGTGCGCAAAAGCGACTGCAAATATAGGAACGATTTTTTAATTGACAAAATTTCAATGCCCAAAATCATTAATTTCGGCGTTTTTTTTCAGTGTATCACGGCGTTTAACCCATTTCTGCAGTGTTTTTTGATGTTGTTTGCGTGCATTTTTTGTCAATAATCTGTAACTTTGTATGAAATTACCGAAATAGGCTTCAACTGCAATGCATGAAACGCTTAGGGGCGTGGTGCTGAATGTGATCAAGTACAACGACCGTAACAACATAGTTCACATCTATACCAACCGTCATGGGGTGCTCTCCTTCCTCGTGGCACAGGGCAAGACGCCGAGTGCGCGCATGCGTAATGCCATGATGTTGCCCCTGTCGTTGCTCGAGTTTGAGACCAATCTGCTCCCCGGCCGCGACCTCTATGTGATGCACGATGTGCGCCGTGCACATCCCTTGAGTCAAATCTATGCCGACCCTGTGAAGAACGCCGTGGCCATGTTCGTGAGCGAGTTGCTGAGTCACACCATTCATGAGCGGGAACAGAACGATGCACTGTTTCGCTATATCGAGACGGCTGTGCTGCTGCTTGAGAACATGCATCAGGGAGCAGCCAACTTCCACATTTGTTTTCTTTATCATCTGGGTGCTTTTTTGGGCATAGAGCCTGATGTGGAGAGTTACCGCGAGGGCCGTTGGTTCGACATGCAGGGCGGCGTCTTCGTGCCAGGCCCCTCGGGTGGCGGCAACCTGTTGCGGCCCGACGAGGCCCGAGTCATCAAGCTGCTGTCGCGCATGACCTTCAGCAATCTGCACCTGTTTCGCTTTAACCGCGACGAGCGTAACCGCATGTTCGACACCATTATCGCCTATTACCGTCTGCATAACTCTACCATTGGCACCCTGCGCTCGCCCGACATCCTTAAGCAGCTTTTCGTGTAACTGTGTTTTCAAATCAGTGACAAGCGTTCGTCCTGTAACAGATTCCAGCGAGGCTTCGTGCCAGGCTTTGTAGAAAAACAAAAAAAGCCTGGAGCAACTCCAGGCCTTTTTCATGCGGTGCGTACAGGACTCGAACCAGCGACCTCCTGCGTGACAGGCAGGCATTCTAACCAACTGAACTAACGCACCGTGGTTAAGCACAATTTTTCAATTGCGACTGCAAAGTTAAGACCATTTTTTTATTCCACCAAACTTTTTGCCAAAAAACTTCCATTTTTTTCACTCTGTCTGTTTTTTGAGGCTGCAAGTAGGGCATTTGACCATGGTGCTGGAGGTGTTGAGAGTGGCTAGGTGATGCGTGACGACTGCGCTGGGAACTGCAGAAAATGAGCGATGTGTATTAGAAGAGTGATGTGAAGTGCAACTTTGTGTTTGTTCACTTGAAATTATTTCCTTATCTTTGTAAATTGAAACAACATTTTTTCTTATGAAAGAAAATATCATCAAAATCTATGAGAAAAGTTTTCAGGACAACTGGGAACTTGAGGCGTTAAGCGACTATAACAGCAAGTTCACGCTCACCTATGGGGCATTTGCCTCCGAAATCGAAAAAATACACCTATTATATAAATATGCGGGCATCCAGCGAGGCGATCATGTGGCGCTCATTGGCAAGAACACCCCGGCATGGGTCACCGTGTTCATGGCAACCATTACCTATGGTGCCGTGATAGTGCCCATCTTGCAGGAGTTCAACCCTAACGATGTGCAGCACATCGTGAACCACTCCGAGGCCAAGTTGCTCTTCTCGAGCAAAGCCATTTGGGACACCATCGACTTCGACCAGTTGCTTGTCTTGCGCGGCATCATTTCGCTCGACGACAAGTCGGTGCTGGCTCAGAAGGAAGACGAAGACTTCAATGGCTGTATCGAGAAGGCTAAGGCCGAGTTTGAGCAAACCTATCCGCAGGGCTTCACTAAAGCCGACCTGCATTATCCCGAAATCTCTAACGAGGAGGTGATGGTCATCAACTACACCTCGGGCACCACGGGCTTCAGCAAGGGTGTGATGCTCACGGGCAATAACCTGTGCGGTAACGTGGTCTATGGTCTCCATTCACAGTTGCATCGCCGTGGCACCCGCAATGTGTCGTTCTTGCCGCTGGCTCATGCCTATGGTTGCGCCTTCGATATGCTCACGCCGCTGGCTGTGGGTTCACACATTATATTATTAGGGCGCATTCCGTCGCCCAAGATTCTGGTCAAGGCCATGAACGAGATCAAACCCGACCTCGTGATATGCGTGCCGCTCGTGCTCGAGAAGATCTACACCAAGATGATTGTGCCCATGATCAGCAAGGGTATGCTGCGCTGGGCGCTGGCAGTGCCGCTGCTCGACAAGCGCATCTACGACCAGATTCGCAAGAAACTCATCGAGGCCTTTGGTGGACGTTTCGAGGAAATCATTGTGGGTGGTGCTCCTTTTAATGCCGAGGTCGAGGAATTCCTTTACAAGATCAAGTTCCCCTTCACTGTGGGCTACGGTATGACCGAGTGCGCTCCCCTGGTGAGCCACACCCCGTGGCGCGAGTTTGTGCTCCACAGTGCCGGACGCATTCTGCCAGGCATCATGGAGTGCAAGATTCTGAGCGATGATCCCGAGAACATTCCCGGAGAGATTTGCATCAAGGGCGAGAATGTGATGAAGGGCTACTTCCACAACACCGAAGCCACCGACAAGGTGCTGCACGACGACGGCTGGCTGCACACCGGCGACATGGGTACTCTCACCGCCGACGGCACCATCTTCATTCGTGGCCGCCTCAAGACCATGCTGCTCAGCGCCAACGGACAGAACATCTATCCCGAAGAGATTGAAGCAAAGCTCAACAACATGCTCTATGTGAACGAGAGTCTGGTGGTGGATCGCGACGGCAAACTTGTGGGACTCGTTTATCCCGACTTCGAGGCTATGGACCAGTTGGGAGTGACGCACGACCAGTTGCCTGAAATCATGGAGAACGTGCGCACCGAGCTCAACAAGCTCGTGGCACCCTATGAACGCGTGGCCAAAATCGAGATTATGGCCTCAGAATTCGAGAAAACGCCTAAGCGCAGCATCAAGCGCTTCCTGTATCGATAGACTCGAATCGGCAACGAAACCGACGTTACAGCTCAAGTAGGGAGAAATGAACCTTTTTTGGTTGATTTTTCCCGCTTTTTATAAAACTTGCTGGTTCGTTTGCAATCTTTAACAGTTTGGATTAAATCTAAAGTCGTGCTTGTAAAACATTGTATATCAAATAAATGTGGCGAAATTTCGGCAATTTTTTCGAAAAAAACGATTTTTCTGATTTTTTTGAATGAAAAATTTTTTCGCAAAAATATTTGCATATGAAAATTTTGATATAAATTTGCACCGATTTTCAATCAACACGAAAAAAATTTATTGTTTTATTATTTTTTTAAAAATTACGAAAATGAAAAAGTTAGTTTTATTATTTGCTGTTGTAGCTAGTGTAGCTATGTTCTCTTGCAAGAAAGACGCTCAGACTTCTGCTTCTGCATCTGCATCTGCTTCTACTTCTGTTTCTGTTGCTCCCGAAGCTAGCACTTCTGCTTCTGTAGCTCCCGAAGCAAGCGCATCTGTGAAGCCCGAAGCTAGCGCTTCTGTAGCTCCCGAAGCTAGCGCTTCTGTGAAGCCCGAAGAGGAGAAGAAATAATCTTTCTCGATTCGAAACACAGCAAACTTAAAAGTTTGAAGCTGTTTTCCAGTGATTGGAAAACAGCTTTTTTTTGTCCCTATACGCAATTGCAAGGTTGCAGAATCTCGACAGGTGTTGAAAAGTGTGATAACTTTGCCTCAACAAAGCGACTTGAACAATTACTATCCACACAATATAAATTTTACGACTCTGTATGATTACGAAATTATTCAACATCACCGCTAAAGCCCTGATGAAACTGGCGCAGAAACTGCACCTTACCTACAACGAGGTGAATATCATCGTCTATTACATGATTGTGCCGCTCACCTGGGCGATAATGCTCGATTTCATCGTCGGCACCTGGCCGTGGATTACTGTCGCCTGGGCAGCAGTGTGCCTGCTGGTCACCTGGTGCAACCGCAAGCGCTTCAGCCAGTGGTGCGACTGGGCATTCAAGAAGTCGGTTGATTTCCTGGAGAGTTTCGGCTTCATGGGTTGGGACTACTGCAAGGCCTCGGTGATTATCTGTGTGTTCATCGTGATCATCATTTATGCAGTATTGGCCCTGCTTCTTATTCTTTGATTCTGGACCAAATCATCACTTTTTCACTTCATTTTAACTGCTGTGTCGTGAAAGGTGCGTATATTTGCACCACAATAACTAACCGCACTATTTGATTATGCGCACAAAAAAGACACTCATAGCACTCTTCATCACCGCTGCCGCTTCGCTGGTAGCTTGCGACAAGCAGGCAGGCGACGGTGCCGAAGCCGTCTCGGCCAAGAACGATTCCATCACCACCTCGGTGCAACCGGCACAAGTCTCGGCCGACCTCACGCCGACCGACATCGATGCCGCCCCCGTTGTCACCGACGGAGCCAGCACATCCGCCTCTGGTAAAGGCGAATAATAACAAGAATAATCATGGTTTAAACCCAAGCCGGTAGTCTAACCGGTTGGTGAATGCTTAGCGGCGGCGCTTGTTGCGCTTGCTCTCGCGTTTTTGTGCCCGCATTTCGCGCTTGCTGGTGTTGCCACGCTTGCCGCGTTTTTGGCGGCGCGAAGCATAGCCACCCTCATACTCCTCGCGCTGGCGCTCCATCTTGCTCTCCTTCTTGTTGGGTGCAAAACGGCTTGCCTCGGTGATGGGTGCCTTGTCGATGCGGTGCGTGCCCGGCGGGTTGTTCTTGTCGACCAAGGCAAAGTCAAGCTGTTTCTTGATGAGGTCGGCACGAGCCACCTGAATGGTGATTTTGTCGCCCAGCTGATACTTGCGATGGGTGCGGCGTCCCAGCACGCAGAAGTTCTTCTCGTCGAACTCATAGAAGTCGTCGTCGAGGTCGCGAATCGAGATCAGACCCTCGCAATGTGTTTCGTCAAGTTCCACATACAGCCCCCACTCGGTCACACCCGAGATGCGGCCATCATACACACCGCCCAGGCGCTCG
>JAEEVB010000071.1 GCA_016287065.1 Muribaculaceae bacterium | reverse complement strand
AAACGCAGCAAAGAAAAAGATGAGTCGACCGACTCGTGACCCCACAGCAGCAGAGGGCCGAGCGACTTGCCGACAACTCAGCGACTCATCCACAACAACCGAGCGGGAACCACAATGGCTCCCGCTCTGTTTTTTTCCCATACTCATCATCAGCCAATAGGCTATTTATATTTAATGGATGCTTAAGATGATACTTTTCATGTGAATATTTCTATTTAATAAATAATCAAGTAATAAAAAACTCAGAACGGCAAACCGTTGGTTCTTGCTTGCCAATAATTGCCTAACAATCGATTACAAATTTAGGAAAAACATCTTGAACTAACAAAACAGATTGCTTTTAAGCCTCCATTTCTTGCCGTTATCGGCAAAAACCACTATATTTGCACCAATTATTCACTAAATTCTTGCCGATAGCATGATGGATTATATTTCAGTAAAACAATTTGCCCAAAAAACGGGCATCTCTGAGCGCACTGCACGCAACTATTGCGCCACGGGAAAGATTGATGGGGCCACACTCGTGGGAAAAACATGGAACATTCCTGCCGATGCCACCCTTCCAGGTCGCAGGTCAAAAGCGAAGTATTCACCCTTGCTTGCTGCCCTGAAAGAGCAGCAATCGAGCAAGATGCGCGGAGGCATCTACCACCGAGTGCAGATCGACCTGACCTACAATTCCAATCACATAGAGGGCAGCAGGCTCACCCACGAACAAACAAGATATATTTTCGAGACAAACACCATAGGTCTTGCCGATGAGGTCATCAAGGTTGACGATATCATCGAAACCACCAACCACTTCCGCTGCATCGACCTCATCATCGAGCAAGCACAGACACGGCTCACCGAGACCTTTATCAAGCAGCTCCACAGCCTGCTCAAGTCGGGAACATCGCATGCTTCAAAATCATGGTTTGCCGTGGGTGAATACAAACTGTTGCCCAACGAAGTGGGTGGCATGGAGACTACACCACCCGATGAGGTGCACCAGCAAATGAAACAATTGCTTCATGATTACAACAGTCTGAAACATCCCAGCATCGAAGACATCATCGACTTCCACTACCGTTTCGAGGCTATTCATCCTTTTCAAGATGGCAACGGGCGTGTGGGCCGACTCATCATGTTTAAGGAGTGCCTCAAAAATGGCATTGTACCATTTATTATAACAGATGAACTCAAGTTGTTCTATTACCGTGGGCTGCACGAGTGGCCTCGCATTAAAGGATATCTGCTCGACACATGCCTCACCGCACAAGACAACTTTAAAGCCCTACTCAACTACTTTAAAATCAAGCACTGAACCTCTATCACAAAAACAATCAACCAGAATTGTATTCACACAACAAGGGTGCGGCCGTGATTGGGTCGCACCCTTGATGGTGGTTATCTCTATAGTACCAACAGGTGTAGCGGGATTTCAACCTCTCCAGCGCCCCCTGCTGGTTCCTCTGGTTTACTTCAAGCCGCGGAAGCGGAGCAGTGCGTCGGCATTGGGTTCCTTGCCGCGGAAGAGTTTGTAGAGCGTCATGGCGTCGTCGGTGTCACCAGCCTCGAGAATGTACTTGCGGTAATCGTTGGCAGTGTTCACATTCAGCGGGTCGTTAGCAAAGCGTTCCCAAGCGTCGGCCTCAAGCACCTGTGCCCACAGATAGGTGTAGTAACCGGTAGCATACTGGTCGCTATCGAAGATGTGCTTGAAGTAAGGGCTGCGGTAGCGATACTCGACCAGTGCGGGTTTCTTCAGTTTCTTCGACACATAGTTCTCGAAGCCCTTCACATCGATGTTGCTGCACCAGTCAAGCTTGTGCCACTCGATGTCGAGCAGGGCGGCACCCACCAACTCGGTGGTCATGAAGCCCTGGTTGAACTTGCCCGAAGCCAAAATCTTGTCGACGAGTTCCTGCGGAATCACCTCGCCGGTCTTGTAGTGGCGGGCATAGTTCTTCAGCACCTCAGGCACATAGGCCCAATGCTCGTTGAGCTGTGAGGGCATCTCCACGATGTCGCGGTCTACATTGGTACCGGCAATGCCGCGGAAGGGTGCTGTGGTGAGCATTCCGTGCAGGGCATGGCCAAATTCATGGAAAGCAGTCTCGACCTCGTCGAGGGTGAGCAGCGAGGGTGTGTTCTTGGTAGGAGGTGTGAAGCTACCCACATTATAGATAATGGGACGCACGCTCTTGCCATTGTAGTTATACTCGGTAAGCATCTCGTTCATCCATGCACCCTGTGCCTTGGTAGCACGGGGGAAGTAGTCGGTCATGAACACGGCAACATGCTTACCCTGAGCATCTTTCACATCATAGACGGTAACCTCGGGGTTATATTTGGGAGCATCCTTCATTTCGGTGAAGGTGAGGCCATAGAGTTTATTGGCAATATAGAAAAGGCCGTTTTTCACCACGCTGTTCAGTTCAAAATAGGGGCGCACATCGTCGTCGCTGAAGCTGTAGCGTTCAGCCTTTACCTTGGCAGCATAGTAGTAATAGTCCCAGGGAGCCAGTTTGAAGTTGGCACCGTGAGCATCGGCATACTTCTGCATGTCGGCCACTTCCTCGTCAACCTTCTTGATGGCGGGCCACCAGATTTGGAGCAACAGGTCTTCGGCGGCATTCACAGTCTTGGCCATCACGGGATCTACTGCATAGTCGGCAAAGGTGTCAAAGCCCAGCAGTTTAGCCTTGCGCTGGCGAAGTTGCAGTATCTCGTTGATGTTCTTGCTGTTGTCCCACTCGTTGCCACGACTGGCGGTCATCGTGTAGGTTTCATACATCTTGCGACGCAGTTCGCGGCTATCGGCACTGCCCAGCACTGCCAGGCGAGTGGCTGCCGATGCTGTGAATGCCCACTTGCCGGGCTGCCCCTTCGAGGCTGCGAGAGCGGCGGCATCGTCGATGGTAGCCTGCGACAGACCCTTAAGGTCGGCAGCATTGTCTACCCAGATGATGTTGTTGGCAATCTCGTGCATCACATTGTTGCCAAAGTTGAGCTGCACGGTTGCAAGGCGGGTGTTGATGGCCTTGAGCGTGTCTTGCAATGCTGTCGACAGCAAAGCGCCATTGCGCACAAAGCGCTTGTAGTATTTTTCGGTGAGTCGCTTCTGCACCTTGTCCAGTCCCAAGGCATCGGCGTTGTCATAAACGGCCTTGATTCTCTTGAACAGGTCCAGGTTCATATACATCGCGTCGCTCTGTGCGGTGAACATGGGCGAGAGTTTCTCGGCCAGTTCCTGCATCTCGGGCGTGGCATCGCTCTCGCTCAGGGCAAAGAACACGCCGCCCACCTTAGCCAACATATCACCACTGTTGTCAAGAGCAAGCACGGTGTTCTCGAAGTTGGGAGCGGCAGGGTTGTTCACGATGTCGGCAATCTCCTTGTTCTGTTGTGCTATACCGGCCTCAAGAGCGGGCAAGTAGTGCGAGAGTTGAATCTTCTCGAAAGGAGGAATCTCATACTTGGCCGTATAGGGGGCCATAAACGGATTTTCGTTAGCTTTCACATTCTTCTTTTTTGCGCCGCTTGCCAGCAATGTGAAGCAGGCTATGATAACGGCAAATGATACAATACGTTTCATAAATAATGGTATATTAAGTGTTTAGTTTTTCCAGACAAAAGTGGCGATTTGCGGGTAATGGTCGCTGTCGCCCTTCTTATCCACCCGGCAACGCACCGCCTTCATGTCGCCACGATACAGGATGTGGTCGATCTTGAAGTAGAAACGGTTGTCGCGGAAGGTATTCACCGGGCCAAAGGCGCAGTCGGCATAGGCATCGCTCATGTCGCTGCCCTTGATGGTGCGATAGGTGTAGGAGGCGGGCACCTCGTTAAAGTCGCCACACACAATCACATTCTCATTGCTCTGGTCAATTACCTGCCTGATGACGTCGGCCTCCCTAGCGTGTTTCTTGAAGGCCTGGCTAAGCTTGGTCACCACCGAGTAGCGCATCCGGGAGAGTTCTGAACGATTGGGCTTGTCATTCAAGTTCGTCAGGTCCATATAGGCTTTCTTGTCTTCCTCGGTAAACATCATCGACGAGAGGTGCAGGTTGATGAATCGCACCGTGTGGCCGGGCACAAGCACATCATAGGCCCGGGCATAGAAGTGATACATGCTCAGGGGTTCGTCGGGCGATGCAAAGCCCTCTTTGATAGTCGAGTCCTCGACAGCAGTGTAGGGGTGCTTCGAGAGAATCACCTGGTCGTGATAGCCATGCGAGCGATAGGGATAGCGTTTCTTGAACAGGTTCATATAAGGCTTGAGCAGTGGCAAATTGTTGATATCGATAGAGAGCGAACCCTCCTGCAGCATCACGATGTCGGCATCACTGTCAAGAATATATTTGAGCGTCTGGGCGCCTTCAAAGTGCTTCTTGGCACCGTTCTTCTCAAAGTTCATCACATTATAGCTGAGCACGGTAAACTTTGTTGAATCTTCTTTAGCGGTTATCTTGTGCTGGCTGATGTTGAGCGGGCTCACGATGCGCACAGTGGGCCACGACAGAGCGATGGCAGCCAGCGGAATGAGCGCAACGCGCCAGCGCAAAAGAACGAGCCAAATGAGTGCCACTGCCAGAGTTACCCCTAGCACAAAGGGGAAAGCCAGTGTTATGAATGCGAAGAGCGAGGTGCGATTAGGGTCGACATGGCCACTATAGGCCGACAGTACCAGCACACACGAGAGCACGATGGTGCCTATCACGCACACCGCCTTGCACACCTTCCTCAGTTTGCTTTTCTTTTTCTCTTCCATTATCAACGTTTTCTTGAGGCCATAAACAATTGTTCTTTCTCTTTGTCGCTCAAGGCGCCATAGCCCGAGCGTTTCAATTTGTCGAGAATGGCATCTATCTCATCCTCATCGGGCACAGTTGTGCCTTGCTGTGCTGCAGCAGTCTTTTGCTTTTGTGCCGTACTGCGCACTTTTTTCTTCTTCAGGGCAGGCTTGTGCCCTTTTACCAGCATCACCAGCCAGTCGATGCTCTTGTTGAGCCAGGCCGTCACGTCGTGGCCCCGGCGCATCATCAACCCGAAGATGAGGCCCATGAGCGCACCGCCCAGGTGAGCCACCTGGCCGCCCACATTGCCCTCTACCACACTCAACAGGTCGATGACAAGGGTGATGATTGCCACCCACTTGAGCGACACGGCCCCGAAGAACAGCAACCCGATCTGGTAGTGAGGCACATACACCGCCACCGCTACCACAATGGCCAGTACCGAGGCCGAAGCGCCAATCAGGTAACCCATCTTGCCGTCGAAATAGGGCAACACGGCATAGGCAACCCAAAAGAGCAAGCCACCAAGCAAGCCACCAAGCACATAGAGTGCCCCAAGTTGCTTGCCTGTGAAGTATTCCATAAAGATGCGGCCCAACCAGTAGAGCCACAGCATGTTAAATAGTATATGAAGCAGGTCGTAGTGCGAGAACATGTAGGTGAGCAGCGTCCATGGTCTGCGCAACATCAGGTCGCCGCTGGGCACCTCGAGCCAGGTCAATATCTGCATGGCAGGGACATTGAGCAGCATAGCCAGCAAGGCCATCAGCCTGATGACCAAGAACAGCGCCACATTAATATATATAAGGCGTACCAGTATGGAGCCCGCGCTGTACCTACGTTTCAGTTCGCTCGCTATTGCCATCCGCTTCTCGGGAGTGTTCCTTTATGTTTCCAGTAGAGTAATATGATGATGCCAAAGAGCATGCCACCCAGGTGCGCATAATGGGCCACGCTGCTCATCGAGTGCGACACGCCCAGGAACAATTCCAGTGCACCATAGCCTATCACCAGCCATTTGGCCTTGATGGGGAAGGGGAAGGGGATAATGTACATGCGCATATTGGGGAAAGACATACCGAAGGCGAGCAGCAAACCGAACACCGCACCCGAGGCACCCACTGTAATGAGCATGTTGCAGAACTGGGGCACCAGGTGATTGAGTTGACCACTGCGGTAGAGCATCTCGGCCTCGGCTGCCCCTATCTGGGTACCGCCAGCCGAAATGTTGGCAAAGAAGTCGTTGGTCCACGTCAACTGCCACACCACTTCCTGAACCAGGCCTGCACCCAAGCCGCACATGATGTAGTAGAACAGGAAACGCTTTGCGCCAAAGTGGCGTTCCAGCAACGTGCCGAACATCCACAAGTTGAACATGTTGCAGAAGATGTGGATCAGTCCGCCTTGCACACTGCTCGAGTCGTGCATGAACATGTAGGTGAAAAACTGTGTGGGAATGAAGTCGGCACCTTTCCAGAAGTGTAGCGCCAGATAGTCGTCAAGGTCCACTATGCCTCGCGACTTGAGCACCAGTGTGGCGACCCACACCAGTAAGTTGATGATGAGCAGGTTTTTCACTACCACCGGAATCGAACTCAAAAACGAGCCTCCTCCACCATATCGGTTTGCCATTGCTTCCTTTCTTGTTTAAATTCAATTTCTAAAGGGCAAAAGTAATGAAAAACTCTTTATCTTTCTACATTTTATGACATTTTCGGGGATTTTTCGTGAAAAATTGATTTTTTTTCGCATTTTTTTTTGTTTTAATCATTGCAATACCTATATTTGCGGTAGTAAATGCCTATAAACTATTGTACTAATATTTAAAATTTCAATTGTTATGAACAAAACAGAATTAGTAAATGCTATCGCTAACGATGCTAAGTTAACCAAAGTTCAGGCTAAGGCCGCTCTCGAAGCAGCTCTCTGCGCAGTAACAAAAGCTCTTGGAAAAGGTGACAAAGTAGCTCTTATTGGTTTCGGTACTTTCGACGTGAAGAAGAAAGCTGCCCGCAATGGCAAGAACCCCGCTACTGGTGCCGCTATCAAGATCCCCGCTAAGAAAGTTGTGAAATTCAAAGCTGGTGCTGAACTCGCTAAAAAAGTTGCTAAATAACTTCACATCTTAGTGTAGAACCTAAAAAGGCTTCGCCCACTACGGCGAGGCCTTTTCTTTTGGACTCATCTCCCTCGCCACGCTCTTGATGACAAGCTTTTGATTGGGCCTAAAGGTATCTGTTTGATGGTTTTTCACTAAAAATGACGAGTGATTTTGGGGCTATAGAATAAATAATTGTAAATCTGAAAAATAATTCGTAACTTTGCACGATTTTTACAAGAAGATATATATCTATTTAACCAATTTATGTTTACACCTACTAAAAAAACCATCGTACTGGGTGATGGTCGCGAAATCACCCTCGAAACTGGAAAGCTTGCCAAGCAAGCCGATGGAGCTGTTGAATTGCGAATGGGCAACACCATGTTGCTCGCCACTGTGGTTTCTGCTAAAGAAGCCGAAGAAGGGGCCGACTTCATGCCTCTTCAAGTTGAATACAAAGAAAAATATTCGGCCTTTGGCCGCTACCCCGGCGGTTTCACCAAGCGTGAAGGACGCGCCAACGACTACGAGATTCTCACTGCCCGACTCGTCGACCGCGTGCTCCGCCCTCTTTTCCCCTCTAACTATCACGCCAACACCTTTGTCAACATCCTGCTCTTCTCGAGCGACGGTGCCGACCAGCCCGATGCTCTGGCAGGACTTGCAGCCTCGGCTGCCATCGCAGTGAGCGATGTGCCCATCGAGGACTATATTGCTGAGGTGCGTGTGGCCCGTATCAATGGCGAATTCGTCATCAACCCCACCTTCGAACAAATGAAAGAAGCCGACATGGACTTAATGGTAGGTGCAACTTACGATAACATCATGATGGTGGAAGGCGAGATGGACGAAGTGCAGGAAGAAGACCTGATTGCCGCCCTCAAGGCCGCTCACGACGCTATCAAGCCCATGTGCCTCATCCAGAAGGAACTGGCCGAAGAACTGGGCATCGTGAAGCGCGAATACTGCCACGAGACCGACGACGAGGAAATCAAGGCCCGCCTGCGCGAAGAGTGCTATCCCAAGTGCTACGAGATTGCCAAGGCTGGCAACGCCGACAAGCATTGGCGCAACGATTCGTTCGACCAGATCTATAACGACTTCCTCGAGACCATTCCCGAAGAGGAGCGTGAAGAGAAGACTCCCATGGTAGCCCGCTACTTCCACGATGTGCAGCGCGACGCTGTGCGCCGTTGCATCCTCGACGAGCACGTGCGCCTCGACGGTCGCAAGACCACCGACATCCGCCCCATCACCTGCTGGCCCGACTACTTGCCCTATCCCCACGGTTCGGCCGTGTTTACCCGTGGCGAGACACAAGCTCTGGCTACCTGCACCCTGGGTACCAAGGACGACGAGAAACTCGTCGACAATGTGCTCGAGCGCTACGATGAGCGCTTCCTGCTCCACTACAACTTCCCGCCCTTCTCTACCGGCGAGGCTAAGGCTCCCCGCGGCGTGAGCCGTCGTGAGGTTGGCCACGGCCACCTGGCATGGCGTGCCCTGAAGCGCATGCTTCCAACCGAGGACTTCCCCTATACCGTGCGCATCGTGAGCGACATCCTCGAGTCTAACGGCTCGTCGTCAATGGCCACCGTGTGTGCCGGCTGCATGGCTCTGCTCGACGCAGGCGTGAAGCTCAAGAAACCCGTGGCTGGTATCGCTATGGGCCTTATCACCGACGAGGGCAACGTGAAGCACGCTGTGCTGAGCGACATCCTGGGCGATGAAGACCACCTGGGCGATATGGACTTCAAGGTGACAGGTACCAAGGACGGTATCACTGCCACTCAAATGGATATCAAGTGCGACGGTCTCCCCTACGAGGTGCTCGAACAGGCTCTGAACCAGGCTAAGGAAGGTCGCCTCCACATCCTCAATCTCATCAACGAGGCCATTCCCGAACCTCGTGCCGACTACAAGCCTCATGTGCCTCGCATCGTGAGCATGACTGTCGACAAAGAGTTTATCGGTGCTATCATCGGCAAGGGTGGCGAGGTGATTCAAGGCATTCAGGAAGAGACCGGTGCCAACATCTCGATCGACGAGATCGACGGCAAGGGAGAAATCCAGATCAGTGCCGCCAACGCCGACTCTATCCAGGCAGCTGTCGACCGTATCAAGGCCATCATCGCTGTGCCCGAAGAGGGTCAGATCTACACCGGTACCGTGCGCTCTATCCTCGAGTTCGGTGCATTCGTTGAGTTCATGCCTGGCCGCGACGGCCTGCTGCACATCAGCGAAATCAGCTGGAACCGCCTCGAGAACATGGAAGCCAGCGGCCTGAAAGAAGGCGACGAGGTGACCGTGAAACTCATCGAAATCGACAAGAAGACCGGCAAGTTCCGCCTCTCGATGCGTGCCCTCCAGGAGAAACCCGAGGGTTACGAAGAGCGTCGCAACGAACGCCGTGGCAACGGTGGTGGTGGCAACCGCAATGGCGGTGGCAACAACCGCGGACCGCGTCGCAACAACAATAACGACCGTCGTCCCCCTCGCAACAACGCCCCACGCCGCGACAACCGCAACGACCAGGACTATGAGGGATAACCTCGTTAAATCCTGCTCACATAACATAGCAAAGGCTTCCACAATTGGAAGCCTTTGTTGTTTTTCTTATTCTGAGCCTTTGCCTTTATTTGCTCATCCCTTGTCTACTTGTTTCCCTGTTAGCTCATTTGCTTGTCTACTCACTAAACAGTGGGCAGGGCAATGCCGTCGAGCTGGCGATAGAGGTTCAGGGCATACACGTCGGTCATGGCGCTAATGTGGTCGAGCACCGCCTGAATTTTCTCGAAGAGCGTGGGGGCAAACACGTCGTACTGCTGCGGGAACTTGTTGAGCAGCAGTTGCGAGTAGTTGCGTTCCGGGTGCAGCACAGCATCCATCAGTTTCTCGAGCAGCAGGTTGATGATGCGGTTACCGGCCAGGTCCACATCCACCACATAGCCCGCACAATACAGTTTCTTGTAGGCCAAGTCGCTGCACCGCCGATAACCGGCGGCGGCAAGCGGCGACACATGGTCGATGAGCGACCCCTCGAAAGTGCCATTCAGTATCTCCTCTTCATGCGCCACAAAGGTTGCAGCACACTCCTGAACCAGCAGACCAATCACACACGAGCGCAGATACACGATTTTCTCATTAGGGTCGGCCACTTGGCTCATCACCTCAAGCATGTGCCGCTTGCGGTCATCGTCGAACAACGAGGTGAGCACATCAATGGTTTCCTCGGTACTGATGATGCGCAGCTTGTGACCATCCTCAATGTCCATCACCTGGTAGCAGATATCGTCGGCAGCCTCCACCAGATACACCAGCGGGTGGCGGCTGTAACGGCCTTCCGAGAGTTGAATCAGCCCCAACTGGTTGGCGATGCGCTCAAACACCTCCTTCTCGGTGGTGAAGAAGCCGAACTTGCCCTTCTCGCCGGCGTAGCTCGACGAATAAGGGTATTTCACGATCGATGCCAGCGTGCTGTAGGTCATCGCAAAGCCCCCGGGACGACGGCCATTAAAGGGATGAACCAGCGTTCGGAAACTGTTGGCATTGCCCTCGAAGTGCGTCAGGTCGCTCCATTGCTCGGCAGTGAGCCGAGACTGCAACTCCTGTCCACGTCCCTCGGTGAAATAGGCGCTGATGGTGCGCTCGCCCGAGTGCCCAAATGGCGGATTGCCCAAATCATGTGCCAGGCACGCCGCTGCCACTATCTCGCCCAGGTCGCGCAATTTCTTGTGCCAAGGCTCAGTGGCATATTTTGGATACAGCCGTTCGGCAATCTCGTTGGCAAGCGACTTGCCCACGCAACTCAC
>JAEEVB010000070.1 GCA_016287065.1 Muribaculaceae bacterium | reverse complement strand
GAACCGCCTCGAGAACATGGAAGCCAGTGGCCTGAAAGAAGGCGACGAGGTAACCGTGAAGCTCATCGAAATCGACAAGAAGACCGGCAAGTTCCGCCTCTCGATGCGTGCCCTGCAGGAGAAACCCGAGGGTTACGAAGAGCGTCGCAACGAGCGCCGTGGCAACGGTGGCGGTGGCAACCGCAATGGCGGTGGCAACAACCGCGGACCGCGTCGCAACAACAATAACGACCGTCGTCCCGCTCGCAACAACGCTCCACGCCGCGACAACGCTCCACGCCGCGACAACCGCAACGACCAGGACTATGAGGGATAACCCATCATAACCTGCCTACATAAAAAACTCCCGAAGCTTCACAGCTATCGGGAGTTTTTTTGCTTTTTACCAAAGGCAGGGGTTCTAGTCCCTCTAGTATTTCTAGTTCTTCTAGTACTACTAGATATTCTAGAAAATCTAGATAAGAAATTATACAGTGGGCAGTGCTATGCCATCGAGCTGGCGATAGAGGTTCAGGGCATACACATCGGTCATGGCGCTGATGTGGTCGAGCACCGCCTGAATCTTCTCGAAGAGCGTGGGGGCATGCACATCATACTGCTGCGGGAACTTGTTGAGCAGCAGTTGCGAGTAGTTGCGCTCGGGGTGTAGCACGGCATCCATGAGTTTCTCGAGCAGCAAGTTGATGATGCGGTTACCAGCCAGATCCACATCCACCACATAGCCGGCACGATAAAGCTTATTGAATGCCAAATGACTGCAACGGGCATAACCCGCCATTGCGAGCGGTGACACATGGTCGATGAGCGACCCTTCGAAAGTGCCGTTCAATATCTCCTCTTCGTGCTCCACAAAGGTTGCGGCACACTCCTGCACCAGCTGACCCACCACACACGAACGCAGATACACGATTTTCTCGTTAGGATCGGCAACACCCGCCATCACCTGATGAATGTGCTGCTTGCGCTCCTCGTCAAAGAAAGCGGTGAGCACATCCACAGTCTCTTCGGTGCTGATAATCTTCAGTTTATGACCGTCCTCGATATCCATCACCTGGTAGCAGATATCGTCGGCGGCTTCCACAAGATAAACCAGCGGATGACGGCAGTAGCGACCCTCGTCAAGACGAATCAGTCCCAGTTGGGCGGCAATCTTCTCAAAGTCGGCCCGCTCGGTAGTGAAGAAACCAAATTTCCCCTTTTCGCCCGCATAGGTCGACGAATAGGGATACTTCACAATAGCGGCAAGCGTGCTATAGGTCATGGCAAAGCCGCCCGGCCGCCTGCCGTTGAACTGATGCACCAATGTGCGAAAACTGTTGGCATTGCCCTCGAAGTGTGTGAGATCGGCCCATTGCTCGGGCGTTAGCGAATCCTTGAGGCATTGCCCCTGACCCTCGCTGAAGTAGGCGCCTATCGTCTTCTCGCCCGAGTGGCCAAAGGGCGGATTGCCCAGGTCATGCGCCAGGCAGGCCGCTGCCACTATCTCGCCCATGTCGCGCAATTTCTTGTGCCAAGGCTCAGTGGCATATTTTGGATACAGCCGTTCGGCAATCTCGTTGGCAAGCGACTTGCCCACGCAACTCACCTCAAGGCTGTGGGTGAGACGGTTGTGCACAAAGATGCTGCCTGGCAGCGGAAACACCTGCGTTTTGTTCTGCAGGCGGCGGAATGGCGACGAGAACACCAGGCGGTCGTAGTCGCGCTCAAAGTCGCTGCGCACACCCGTTTTGCCATCATGCTTCTCCTCCAGTCCCAGACGCTTGTCGCATATCAGTTGGTTCCATTTCATACTCATGGATTCACGTTTTTTGTAACTACTTGCAAATTTAGTCATTATTTCGCAATTTCACAGCCTGTAGCACTCACGTTTTTATTTTCATATTATATTATAAACGGTCAAATAATATTATGAAATCTAAAAATATGGTAGTTTTTCATAAAAAAAGTATCTTTTTTTAGAATAATTTATTATATTTGTGGTTGCAATCTAGGTGCGCCCCTTGTGCACACCACTCTCTACAATCACTACAATCTTAACTACGATTTATAAACATATTAATAACCTAAAAAAATTATTGAACATGAAGAAATTTACTGTTTCATGGATGCGTGGCATCGCTACTGCACTCTGCCTCATGGCAGTGCCCGCCTTGTATGCCGCCAGCATCACAGTCGATGGCATCAACTACACCACAGCAACAGGTGCTAAAGCCACTGTGGCAAAGTACACCATCGACAAGACCGTCACACCTTACGACACTCTTTACTATGAGGGTGACATTGTAATCCCCCAAACTATCACCTACGGAGGTGTTGAATACACTGTGGTGGCTACCGCCACTAATGCCTTTCAGAATTGTCGAAATCTAACCTCAGTCGTGCTGCCCAGCACCTGCGTCACCATTGGCCGTGGTTGTTTTTCTGGCTGTACGGCACTCACTGCGAGCCCCATTCCTGAAACTGTCACCTCAGTTGGTACTGGTGTCTTCAATGGCTGTACGGCTCTTGAAGAGATCACGATTCCTGCTGGATGGAATAAACTGGCAGCTGAGGAGTTTGCCGGCTGTTCTTTGAAGAAAATCACCGTCGCCGAAGGTCCTACATCTTGTATCATAACAGTCGATGCATTTGGCAAGAACACCGAAGCATCTCCGCTCAACACGCCCAAGAGTTGTGAAGAGCTCGTTATTCATCGTGACATCTATCTCGATCCTGCGACTTATGTCAACAACAAGATGCCCTTCCACAACTTCACTGCTTTGCAGAAGATAACCGTTGGCGGCAACACTACCGCCCTCAACAACACTTCGATGTTTATGGGTTGTACTGCCCTCACTCAGGTGATTTTTGAGGATGGCAACCTGGTGACCACTATCGGTCCTAATGCATTCCAAAGCTGTACCTCATTGCCCAGCTTCACCTTCCCTGCTGGCGTTACTGTTGTGGAGAGTGGCGTGTTCAACGGCTGCCGCAACCTGACTTCGGTAACCCTCAACCCTGCCACCACCAGCATTGGCATCTCGGCATTCTACAACACTGGACTCACCAGCATCAACCTGCCCTCGACAATCACCTCGATTGGCACCACCGCCTTCACCAACAGCAAACTGGCCGGAACCCTCACATTACCTGAAGGGCTCACCAGCATAGGCGGTCAGGCTTTTGCCAACACGCTCATCTCGGGTGTTGTGATTCCTGCATCAGTCACCTCGATTGGTGCTGCCGCCTTTGGTCCCACGCCCAACCTGGCCACCATTAACCTGGCTGGTGGTAACACCGCTTTCAAACTCACTAACGGTGTGCTCACCAATATCGCTGGTACCCGACTGCTCACCACTGCTCATGAAAGCAATATCGGCACTGCCCTCAGCGATGCCACCATCGAGACCATCGACAACTATGGTCTGTCGTATGCGCCCTTCAAGACAGTGAATCTGCCTGCACTCACCAAGATTGGCGACTATGGCCTCGCTTACAGCGACATTGAGTCGTTCACCATCGAGAGCAATGTGGAACTCGGTCTGAACCTGTTTGCTGGTTCGGCACTTCAGACTCTCGTGATTGCCGACGGTCGCAACGAGATTCCTCAAGGACTTGCCGCCAACTGCGAGCATCTGGCCAACCTCACACTCTCTAACACCACCGTGAGCATGATGAGAGACTGCTTCGCCAACTGCCCTGCCCTCGAGAACATGGAACTCCCCAACACCGTGAACTATATGGAGCCAGGTTGTGTGCCTAGCACCATCCAGAACATTCGCATGCTCAACCCCAGAGTGCCTGCCATGGCTAGCGGCGTGTTTACTGCCGACCAGAGCAATGTGCTTTGCAAGGTTGCAACCTCTTCGGTCAACGACTTTAAGGCCGACACACAGTGGGGTTACCTCAACATTGTGGGCGATGCCACCATCCCCTCGACAGGTGCCGCACTTGGCTGTCCTACCGGTCTCTATTTCACCACCACCAATGGCAAGCTCATGTATCGTGACGAGGATGGCAACATCATCGACACCGAGTTCAACGCCGGTGCTCACGCCTTCACCCTCGCCAACTACAAGAACCGCATCTATGTGGCCGACGCCGGTGAAAGATTCACTTATCAGGATCCCAACCAGCCCCTGGGCGACGGTCAGCTCTTCTACGTGAACAAGACCAACGACATCTTCTACCGAGTGACCGTGCTCAACAACGTGGGCTATGCACCCAGCGAAGACCCCTTCACCATGTACATCGACTCTACCGAGAACAAGATTTACATCAGCGACCGCAACGTGGGTATCCATGAAATGGATGCCGATGCTACCGGCCTCTACGGCCAGCAGCCATTCTTCATGCAGAACCAATGGCTTCCCTACTACAACGACTACATCTCTTGGGGCTCCATTACCGGCGGCTTCACCCGCGACAGCAAGGGTGTTTACTGGATGTCGAAGAAGTTTAACGGACTTGGCATTATCCGCTTCAAGAAATCTGATATCTATAGCGACGGTGCGATTGCAGGCAAACCTTACAACTACAGCAAGCTCTTTGCCGATGCCATCGTCAAGACCTTCTTCCTCGATGAGAAAAATGGTTATCTCTGGATGCACGTGCAGACCGATCCTTACGGATGCGTTCCTGGCATTTACCGCATTCCTCTGAGCACCATTGCTGCTGAAGATGCTGCTAATACCGATAACCTCCAGACAGGATGGAATAGCAACATCAAGATTGCCGACTGTCAGCTTATCGATGACAGCCCCATCCGCTCCATTGGTAATGAACCCAGTGGTGAAATCGACTGCATCGCTCAGATCTATGGCGACGGCGAGAACATCTACTGGGGCTACATTGCTCCCGTCGACGATGCACATGCTATTGCCGGCAGCACACCGCTCGACGAAACCAACCCCCTGCACCACAGCGGTATCAAGACCTGTAAGGCCGCCGATGCACAACCCGTCGTGACCTTTGCAATCGAGAACGTTGAGGCTTATGGTATCACCGGTGCCACCTTCATCCCCGAAGAAGTCATGATGCTTGGCGACGTGAACAACGACGGCAAGGTGAACGTGAGCGACGTGACCTTCCTCATCAACATGATTCTCGGCAAAGTGCCCGTGGACATGGTAAGAGGCGATGTGAACAAAGACACCAAGTTGAACGTGAGCGACGTGACCTACCTCATCAACATAATTCTCGGCATCATTCACTAATCTACACCTAATCACATAACTGAAGGGTGCACTAGCTAGTGCACCCTTCGTTTTCCCCCAAAAAAAGAGACTCACCCATTTAACGGGCGAGTCTCTTCTGTCTCTCACAAGGTTAGGCTCATTACAGCTTGTTGAACTCTTCTTCAACGCGAGCGGCAATGGCTGCCATCTCCTCGGCAGGGAACGACTTCTTGTTCCTGAAGTCCATGTCCTTCTCCTGATTGATGGGCACCAGGTGAATGTGTGCATGAGGCACTTCAAGACCTATCACAGCCACACCAATGCGCTCGCAAGGTACAGCGGCCTTCAGGGCTTTAGCCACCTTCTTGGCAAATGCCCACAGTCCCTGATAGTCTTCATCTTCTACATCAAAAATGTAGTTTACCTCCTTCTTGGGTATCACCAGCGTGTGACCCTTGGCCAGCGGGTTGATGTCGAGAAACGCATAGTAGTTCTCGCTCTCGGCACAACGATAGCTCGGTATTTCACCAGCGGCTATCTTCGAAAAAATCGTTGCCATAGTTCCTTTATTGTGTTACGGTTACTGTTAAATCTCGATTTTCAAGATTTCAAACTTCATCACGCCTGCAGGAGCAGTCACCTCAACCACATCGCCCACTTTGTGGCCCAGCAGGCCCTTGGCTATGGGAGTTGCTATCGAGATCTTGTTCTCGCGCAGGTTTGCCTCGGTCTCGGTCACAATGGTATAGGTCATCGTGGCCTTGTTCTTCACATTCTTGATGGTCACGCGATTGAGCAGCTGCACCTCGTCGGTCTGCAAGTTGCTTTCGTCAATGATGCGGGCATTTGCCACAAGATTCTTCAGTTCTGCAATCTTTGCTTCGAGCATTCCCTGACGCTCCTTGGCAGCGTCATACTCGGCATTCTCCGACAAGTCGCCTTTCTCGCGAGCCTCTACAATAGCACGAACCACCTCGGGACGTTCCTCGTTCTCGAGTCGTGCCAATTCTTTCATTTTCTTGTCATAACCTTCCTTGGTCATGTAAGTTATTGCCATGGTAAATTCCTTTTTTCGTTAGCAAAAAATTTGAAGAATCTCACATTGAACTGAGATTCCCCACAGATTATATATTTCTTATTTTCACAACAAAGTTAGCGACATTTTTTCGCTCACCAAAATATTTGCCTGATAAAAATGCTTATTTTTCAATTTATTAACGGTTGCATCAACGCTCACCGACGTTTCCACATGTGTCGCACTGCCAATACCGCCACACACGCTATCACCAGCGTGAGCACAGCGGCTGCAATCCACCATCCCTGCTCCATGAGCACAACCATGGCAGCCGACGTTGTCAGCGTGCCCACGAGGCTCAACAGGCAACCACGTGTGAGCGTCAACCCGAAGTGCTTGCAATAGACAACGCTCACAATCACTGTATAGACGCCATACCACAGCACATACGACACACCCAGGCCCGTCAACCCCCACTGCATGTAGCACACGATGTTCAGGGCCAGACCAGTAATGGCGCTCAACGTCTCGGTGAGCAGATACACCTTGCCTGCACCCTTGGCAAGTATCACAAAGGCGATGCACCACGACACCGTGCGCAGCACTGTGCCTGCCATGCCCAGCGAGATGAAGGTGACTATCACACGGAAGTCCTCGGTATAAAGCAGGTCCACCACCTGTGTGCGCAGCAAGATAAAGATGGCCACGATGGGCATCATCACCATCATCGAGATGTTAATTTCTTGCGATACGAATGCCCTGAGCCGCATCTTGCTGTGTGCCACGCGAGCCAGGCGCGGATAGTATTCCATGCCCAATGCGGCAAGCACAAGCCCCACATACTTGTTTACCAGCGTATATCCGGCCTGATACAGACCCACCTCACCCGTGCCTGCGTGCAGGTTAAGCCAGGCGTTAAACACATAGGCGGCAAGCATCGTCACAAAGTTACCTATAGTCATATACACCCCCAGCTTCACGAAGTCTTTACCCACCGCTGCCGTCTCCTTATTTGAGATGCGTGCCGGTGGATACTCCTTGTTCTTAAGCACCAGGGCAAAGAAAGCGGCACTGGCGGCATATGCCACAATCGACGGCACCACGCTATCGAGCCTGAAGAAGTAGAACAGAGGTATGGAGATGGCAAGGCCGCTCAGCGTGCCAAACATCGTGACACGAGCCAGCCTACGCAATTTGGCCAGACCTTGAAACACGGCATATTCGCCATTAGTCACCGCCATGAGCAGCACAGCGGCACTCAGGGCCACAAAGCCCCAGATGTGAGCACTGTCGCCAAAGGTAACCTCACTGAGCAGTGGGGCAAATGCCATGGTCAGCAAGGCGCCAGCCAATCCCAGCCATAGCGACCAACGCCGCACCACGGTGATGATGCGGGCTATGAGTTTGTCGTCGTTTAGCTGCACGGCCTGCGACACATCACGCACGCTGCTCTGCCTGATACTCAGGTTCGTGCCTGTATTGATCATCTCCAGTGCCTGATTGAACAGGCCAAAAAGGCCCATACCCACATCACCCATCCACAAGGCCACCAGCTTGGTGCGCACGATAGAGCATATCACACCAACAGCCTGCACGCCGCCAAAGAGTCCCATGGCCTTCATGATGCGTTGCGAGATATTGCTGCTGTCGGTTGCCATTGTTACAGTTTGATGAAAATTATTACAGTTTCAGATGATACACGTTATAGGCCACGCCACGGCCCCCCAGACGCGACTTTTGCTGCAGCAGGCCCTCGTTCAGCCAAGTTCCATGCTTCTCGGTC
This sequence comes from Muribaculaceae bacterium, assembly GCA_016287065.1. Taxonomy (GTDB): domain Bacteria; phylum Bacteroidota; class Bacteroidia; order Bacteroidales; family Muribaculaceae; genus Sodaliphilus. Next base: position 2,741 of record JAEEVB010000070.1, on the reverse strand, counting down.
GATACCCCGAAGTCGAAGTAGCGCACCCCGGCCTCACTAGCCTCCTCAATCAGTCGATTAAAAAGCAGGGCAAGCGCCTTCATATCGCGACCCTGGGCCGACGATGCTATATATTGGCAATGCCACACCATCGGCATCTTGAACATCACCACGCCGGCAAGCAGTTCACCTTGCAGCGTGGCAGTGTGCAATGCGATACATTCAGGAAAACGGCTGTGTAACAGCAGTATTTCATCAAGCTTATGCACTGGATTTGTGTCGTGACGCTCCTGCAGCACCTGCTCCAGCAAGTGCCAGTAGCCCGAATAATCTTCACTTTGGTTAATCTCTATGCCAGCTCGCAAGGCACTGTTCACACCGCTCTTGTTGCCGCGGTCAAAGGGCAACAGGTTCTGCAGGTCGATGGCACTGGAAATGCTGCACTCTGCCAGATTGGCTCCGCAACGGTGAAGCGCATACAGGTCCTCATCGGCGGGATAGGCATGATAGATGTAGGGCACCGGCTTGTAAACCAGCTGATTGAAACCATTTCCCCGCAGCCACTCGCAAGCGGCATCCATCACTCGCAGCATCACAGTGGCATCGAAGTGCTTGCGCTGCGTGAGCCAGCCACCATAGGTGAGCCCCTGATGCGAGTAGAGCACACCAGCTGCCTCATTGGCGGGCAACAAGGCCACCAGTCTGCCCTCGTCACGGGCCATCAGCGAGCAATCGGTGAAACGGTCGCTATGGTAGTCCATAAAACGGCGGTCGTGCAGAAAGGTGCTGTTGTGACTCAATGCCACAAACTCGTTCCACACGCTCTCTTGGTCAGGACTATATCGGGATATCTCAATCATGATCTCTTGTTGTTTGGCAGGTTATCTAATGATCAGTTTCCACCAAGCAGGTTCAGCAGGCTACTGCCACGCATGCGCTCGTAGTTCTTGGGAAGGGAGGTATCGATTTTCACCTCTTCGTTCCATTTCATGCTCTTGTATTCAAGGCCCAGTTTCACTTTCGAGCCGCTTATCACGGTAGCCACGTTCAAGTCATGAGGCACATTGCCTGCAACGGTCTTTTTCACATTGCTATAGGTCACCGAGTAGCTCTCGTTCTTCCCGCCATCTTTGGGTTTCACCGTAGCTGCCAGGATTTTCAGTGCCTTGTCAAACACAAATTCATAGTCAAAATCCTTCTCGCCTTCCACGGGTTGCAACACCATTTTATCGCCACGCTCCTTCAGACTGAAGGCGGTGGTCAAACTGCTATTGTAGGTACCCGTGCCAAGCAGGAAGGCGCGCCCCAGAAAGATGTCCTGTACTGTGCTCACATTGGCGGGGATGCCGCTGGTAATGAGTTTCACATTCTCGCACAGGTAGCGCTTGTGTATCTTGTCGACCACGATAAGCGTGTCGCCGGTAATCACCAGTTTTGCCACTTCCATGATGCCCATGGGCCGCACCGAGATGAAAATGCTGCGGTTGCGCTCCATCTTCATCACCATCGACGACGACAGGCTTTTGGCTCCACCTATCGAGATCGAACCGCTGGCTTCCAACGACTTCCACGACCCAAATGTGTTACCAATGAGCGATTTGTAAGGCTCAAGCGGGTCCTGCTCTTCGGGTTGAGTAGAGGTAATTCCCTGTGTGGTAGTTGTCGTGGTTGTCACGACTGGCTTTTTTGAACCGCATGCAGCGAGCATGAGGCAGGTGAGCAATATGATGGGGGTTCGTTTCATGCTTTTTTCAATATTGGTTTATTTTTCATAATAGGTCTGGTCGTTGAATTTGCGCATCAGCAGTTCGTTATCGCCGTCGAGTTCCAGGGCCTTCTGCCACTGCTCCACAGCTTTCTCGGTCTGTCCGTCGAGGAACAGGATATCGCCATAATGTTCAAGCACCTCGGCACTGGGCCCATCGGTCTTGTTCACTGCCGACTCGATATAGAACAACGCCATCTTATAGTCCTTCTTCTTGAAGAATACCCAGGCATAAGTGTCGAGGAATGTGGCACTGTTTGGTGCCGACTTCACGGCTATGGCACTCATACGTTCAGCCTTATTCAGGTCACGGTTGTTCTGTGCAAGGTAGTAGGCATAGTTGTTCAAGATGCTGGTGTTGCCAGGGTAGATCTTGAGTGCCCGCTCATAGCTCTCCACAGCATGCACGCTGTCGCCCATCGACGAGTACACATCACCTTTGCCACCCACAAAGTCGCTGTACAGCTCCACATCGGTGCTGTCTACAATCGACAGGGCACGGTCGTAGGTTGCAAGGGCACGGTCATACTCTTTCATCTGATAATAGGCGGGGGCTATGTATCGATATAGGTCAAGGCTGTCGGGATTCAGTTCAAGCGCTTTCTCGGCGGCCTCGATTGCTTTGGGATAGTTCTCGTCCATGATGTTGATGAGCATGAGCCGGTGCCAGGAGTCGGCATCGGTTGCATCGATGTCAAGGGCATAGCCCAGCTGTTCGGCGGCACCCTTGTAGTCTTTCTTCGCCACAAGATACTCACTGTAGAGGGTCCTGATCTGTGACTCGTGCGGGTGTTGGTCGAGCATCACCTGAAACAGGTTCTGGACGCGCTCGGTCGAGTCTCTGGCCATTAGCTGATTGCGTATGTAGCCCATAAGCACATGCATCTTGCTCTCCAGCTCCAGGTCCTTGCTGATCAGGGCCTGATAAATCTGCTGGTCATAGTTGGCCGAGTCACCAATCTCGTTGTAGTACTGGGCTTTTGCCAGATAAGTGTTA
>JAEEVB010000069.1 GCA_016287065.1 Muribaculaceae bacterium | reverse complement strand
TATGGCCTATTTGAGATTCAGAGAAGTAGAGAAGGCATTTAACAGGGAATCGGTTACAGTAGCGATACCCGACAAGATGCCGAGTGAGTACTTTGGCGAGAAAGTGTTTAATCGCAAGGCGATGTCGCAATATCTGCCAGAGCCTATTTATCGCGCTCTGGTCGATGCAATCGACCACAAGAACCCCTTGAGCCGTGATGTGGCCGACGAGGTGGCGCGCGGTATGAAGCAGTGGGCGATTGACCTTGGTGTGAACCACTACACTCACTGGTTTCATCCACTCACCGACGGCACTGCCGAGAAGCACGACTCGTTTATCGTGAACGATGGCAATGGCGGTGTGATTGAGGAATTTTCGGGAAAACTGCTGGTGCAGCAAGAACCCGATGCCTCGAGTTTTCCGAGCGGTGGCATACGCAACACCTTTGAGGCGCGTGGCTACTCGGCCTGGGACATCTCGTCGCCAGCTTTCATCCATAACAACACACTGTGCATTCCCACCATTTTCATTGCTTACTCGGGCGAGTCGCTCGACTACAAGACGCCACTGCTGCGCGCTGTGAACAGTCTGGACCGTGCTGGTACAGCGGTGGCACAGCTGTTCGACCCACAGGTGAAGCATGTAATCTCCAATCTGGGCTGGGAACAGGAGTATTTTCTGGTCGACGAGGCACTCTATGCCTGCCGTCCCGACCTGGCGATGAGTGGCCGCACACTCATGGGGCACGAGAGCGCCAAGAACCAGCAGCTCGAGGACCACTACTTTGGTGCCATACCGCAGCGTGTAGAGGAGTTCATGCTCGATTTGGAGATCGAGTGCCACAAACTGGGCATTCCTGCCAAGACTCGTCACAACGAGGTGGCGCCTAACCAGTTTGAGATGGCCCCGATATATGAAGAGACCAATCTGGCCAACGACCACAACCTGTTGCTGATGAATGTGATGGCCGAGGTGGCACGCAGGCATCACTTCAGGGTGCTGCTGCACGAAAAACCGTTTGCTGGCATCAATGGTTCGGGCAAGCACAACAACTGGAGTCTGAACACCGACACGGGGGTTGAGCTGTTCCGTCCTGGCAAGAGCCCGAAGGAGAACCTGCAATTCATCACCTTTGTGGCCAATGTCATGGCAGCCGTATACCGGCACAACGCATTGCTCAAGGCATCGATCTCGTCGGCTACCAATGCACACCGACTTGGGGCCAACGAGGCGCCGCCCGCCATCATCTCGATGTTCCTGGGTTCGCAACTGAGCAAGATACTTGCCGACTTTGTGAAGATGAGTGAAGACGATGACATCGCATTTAAAAAGCGTGAGACCATCGACCTGAAGGTGTCGCAGATACCCGAACTGCTGCTCGACAACACCGACCGCAACCGCACCTCTCCCTTTGCCTTCACGGGCAACCGGTTTGAATTCAGGGCGGTAGGTTCATCGGCCAACTGTGCCTCGGCGATGATAGCGCTGAACGCAGCGGTTGCCGACCAACTGTTGCAGTTCCGTACTCGTGTCGACGAGCGCGTGGCTCAAGGCGAGTCGGTAGAGCATGCCGTGATCGAGGAAGTGAAGGCGCTGATTGCCTATTCGCGGCCCGTGCACTTCGATGGTAACGGCTACAGCGACGAGTGGAAGCTAGAGGCCGAGCGTCGCGGACTTGACTGCGAGACATCGGTGCCCCTCATCATCGATGCCTATACCCGCCAGGAGAGTATCGACATGTTTGCCCGCACTGGTGTACTGAGCGAGGTTGAACTCAAGGCCCGCAACGAGGTGAAGTGGGAGATGTATGTGAAAAAGGTACAGATCGAGGCCCGTGTGTTTGGCGACCTGGCGTTGAATCACATCATCCCTGTTGCCACACGCTATGAGAATGTGCTGCTCGACAATGTGTATAAGGTGACCAATCTTTTCCCGCATGGGAAAGGCGAGAAAATCGCTTCGCAAGATGTGGCGATGATCGAGACCATGTCGGAGCATATCAGGTTCATCAAGGACCAGGTGAACCAACTGGTGGAGGCCCGCAAAACTGCCAACCGTATTGAGTCGATGCGTGAGCGTGCCATTGCCTATCACGACACGGTTGCACCCTATCTTGAGACGATACGGGAGCACATCGACACGCTCGAACTTATGGTCGACGACGAGATGTGGCCCTTACCCAAATATCGCGAATTGCTGTTTATAAGATAGTAAATTAGGAAATTGATATAAGTTATTGAACATGAAAACCATAGAAGAAATTAAACTGATGCTGGAACAGAGCCAGACCGATGGCGTGATAGCTGCAGTAGACGAATTGGCGGCTCACCGAGGCGGCATGACTGCCCGGAACCTGGCCATGGCATTCTACCTGCGTGGCAATGCCTATCGCCAGCGTGGCGAGTGGGGCAAGGCAATGAACAGCTACCTTGAATCGATAGACCTCGACCCCGACGGCCCCGCTCAGGCGGCTTATCGTCAGGCTCAGCAGATTTTGGGCTACTATTGTAAAGATTACTACAATCCCTGATTGTCGGCTGTCTTTTTCGAGCCGATGTCGGTCTTGTAGGTGAACTGGTCGAAGTGGGTGAATCCCAGCGCCTTCAGTTGGACGATGCTGCGATTGCAGTCGTCAGCACTGTTATATCCTGGGATGAGTGGTATGCGCACCATGCAGTGCTCTTGTAAGCCGTTGTTGGCGAGTAATTTCAGGTTCTCGACGACGCGGTCGTTGGTTTTTCCGGTATAATTGTGATAGATGTCGGGATTCATGTCCTTGATGTCGATAATCCAGTGGTGGATGACAGGCAAAAGGCGCTCGATGTGCTGCTGTGGCACATTGAGGGCAGTCTCGATGCTCAGATTCCACTCTGCGCCGCACAGGTCGCTGAACTGCGTGATGAAATCGCTGCGCAGGCACGGTTCGCCGCCACCAAATGTGATGCCGCCACCCGTGGCCAGGAAATAGATGTTGTCGATAGCTACCTCGTCATAGAGCCGTTGCGGTGTGTAGATGGGGTAGTCCTCAGGTTTTTCGAGCGACTGAGGGTTGAGGCAAAACTTGCAGTGCAGCGTGCAGGTGTGGAAGGCCACCAGCGTGGTGACGCCGTCGCCGTCGGTGGTGAGACGGTGTCTGACGATGCCTATGATGGGGGCCTGGGCGGTCATGTGGCGAGGGTTATGTGGCGGGCGTCGACCTCTTCGTTGACAAATACCGAGGCGAGCGATGAGAAACGTCGTGCATCCTCGGTGGTCAAGTATTGGCAAGAGCCGCCCTTGGCGCAGCGCACCTCCATCTCGGGATGACGGTTCAGGTAGTCCTTGAGGCTCTCGGCCACGATGTGACCCTGCTCGATGACGTGGATGTGCGGTGGCATATACTTCTTGATTTTGCCTATGAGCAGCGGATAGTGTGTGCAGCCCAGAATCACGGTATCGATGTCGGGGCATTGTGCCAGCAAGGCGTCAATGTCCTTCTTCACAAAGTAGTCGGCACCATCACCCTCGCTTTCGCGGTTCTCGACCAGCGGAACCCACATGGGGCAAGCGTGTCCATAGACCTTGAAGCCGGGGTGCATCTTGGCAATCTCGATGTCGTAGGACTGGCTCTGGATGGTGCCCGGCGTGCCGAAGACACCAATGCAGCCTGTGCGCGAAATTTCGCCTACCTTCTCCACAGTGGGGCGAATGACGCCCAGCACGCGGCGGGCAGGGTCGATGTGTGGCAAGTTGTTCTGCTGAATGTTGCGCAGCGCTTTGGCCGATGCCGTGTTGCAGGCCAGAATTACTAGTTGGCACCCTTGCTCAAACAGGTACTTGACCGACTGCAGGGTGAACTCATACACGAGTTGGAAGGAGCGGGTGCCATAGGGTGCACGGGCATTGTCGCCCAGAAATATGTAGTCATATTGCGGTAACACCTTGCGAATCTCGCGTAGAATGGAGAGACCGCCGAAACCGGAGTCGAAGATGCCTATGGGGGCTGCGTTATGTGAAGAGTTATTGTTCATTTTATGCTTGATAATCGTTGATGATTTGAGCTATTTCGACAGCATCTTGCACGGTGATGGGATGTGCGATGGGCAGACTCACCACTTCGTTGGCGAGGGCCGTGGTTTTGGGCAGTTTGTAGGATTTGAACTGGCGGTAGCAGGGCTGCAGGTGTGGCGGGGTGGCATAGTGGATGTCGGTGTCCACGCCGTTTTTCTTCAGGTAGTCGCGGAAGTGGTCGCGCGTCTTGACCCTGACCACATACTGGTGCCACACCTGTATGGTCTCCTCGAAGATGTGAGGCGTGGTTACCAGCTTGTTGGTGATGTGTTCATGATAGGCCTTTGCCACAGCGTTACGGCGCTCAATCTCAGCAGGCAGGTGCCGGAGGCTCACGCGCAGCATGGCGGCCTGAATCTCGTCCATGCGGCAGTTCAGACCCAAGTAAATGTTGTGGTAACGGTAATCAGAACCATAGTTGGCGATAGCCCTCACGGTGGTGGCGAGTTTCTCGTCGTTGGTCAGTACTGCGCCGGCATCGCCCAGTGCCCCAAGGTTCTTGGTGGGGTAGAAGCTGATGGCGGCAGCGTGTCCCAGACCGCCCGTCATGTGGGTTCCGTTCAGGCCCGGGATGTTGGTTTTGGCACCGATGGCCTGTGCATTGTCTTCAATGATGAGTAGATTGTAGTGACGTGCCATGTTCATGAGTCGCTCGTCCCAGCAGGGGGTGCCGTAGAGGTGCACCGGCATGATGGCCTTGACGCTGGGCGAGAGCAGGCTCTCGATGCTCTGCGAATTCAGGTTCATGGTGTCGTCGCGAATGTCGCACAGGGTGGCGTTGAGGTTGTTGTCCGACACGGCCAGTACTGAAGCTACATAGGTGTTGGCGGGCACGATGATTTTCTCGTCGTTATGCAGGAGTCCCATTTCCTTGTAGGCCCTGATGATGAGCCGCAGTGCGTCGAGTCCGTTGCTCACCGCCACACAATGCTTCACTTGGCACAGCTGTGCGATTTCCTGCTCGAGCTGGCGGCACTGTTCGCCATTAATGTAGCGTCCCGACTCAATGACGCTGCAAGCAGCCTCTTTGAGTTCTTCCATCATGGGCTTGTTGGCTAACGCGAGGTCAAGAAATGGGTAGTGTTTCATAGTTGAGTGTTCGTTTTGGATTGTAGAAACTCGTTATATTCCCGATAGTAGTCGGCCTCATCATAGAATTCTGACGCCAGCACGGCACACACCGAGCCCGAGGAGAAGTTTTGCAGCGTTCGCCAGATGCCCGGCACGATGAGCAGTCCGTTGTAGGGCTGGTTCAGAGTAAACGTCTTTTGCTGCTTGCCGTCGTCAACGGTCACTTCAAAGCTCCCGCTGATGGCCACGATGAGCTGGTAGAGCTGCTTATGGGCATGGCCGCCTCGGGATTCGCCACCGGGTATGTCGTAGAGATAATAGGTGCGCCGAATCTTGAACGGAATCTCGTTGAAGTCTTCGACCACGGTGAGGTTACCGTTAGCGTGGTGATGCTTGTCGAGCGTGATGATGTGGCAGTCGTCGACGGTGGTGGAGTTATGTGAGAGGTTTGGTTCAGCCATTTTTCAGAGTCAGGAATTCGTTAAAGTCTTCGATGTAGTCGCCGGGGTCGTATGGGGTACTCGAGAGCACATACACCACCGAGTTGGTCGAGAAGTTGTCGATCATGCGCCACGTCATGTGTGGCACGTAGAGGCCGTAGTAGGAGCGTGCCATGTGGAAACGTTGTTCGCCATGGCCGTTGTTGAGCACCACGTCGAAACTGCCCGACAGGGCAATGATGAACTCGTCTTGCTGCCTGAAGGCGTGCCCTTCGCGATACATGCCGCCAGGCACGTCATAGATCCAGTAGGCACGTTTGATGTCGAAGGGAATGTTTCGCATGCCTTCAACCACCGAGAGATTACCCCGAGGGTCACAGATTTTGGGCAGTTCTATGATATGTGGCTGCAGTTTGTCCATATTAGTTGGCGCAATGGTTAATGCCGTTTTTGGCAAGGTTCCAGAGATATTGTCCGTAGAGGTTCTTCTTGAGCGGTTTGGCGAGTGCCATGAGCTGCTCCTTGTCGATCCAGCCTTTGCGGAAGGCGATTTCTTCAAGCGCGGCCACCTGCACGCCTTGGCGGTTCACGATGGTCTGGATGAAGTTGGAGGCATCGAGCATCGACTCCGATGTGCCGGTGTCGAGCCAGGCAAAGCCGCGGCCGAGCGTCTGCACATGCACGCGTCTTTGTCCCAGGTAGTCGTTGTTGACGCTGGTAATCTCCAGTTCGCCACGAGCCGAGGGTTTCACTCGCTTAGCCACCTGAATCACATCGTTGGGATAGAAGTAGAGGCCTGTGACGGCGAAGTTTGATTCAGGTTCCTTGGGTTTCTCGACGATTTTCAGTGCCTTGCCGTCCTTGTCAAGATTCACCACGCCATAGCGTTCGGGATCACGCACGGCATAGGCAAAGAGGGTGGCAACTCGCTCGTCGCGGGTTCTCTCTACTGCCCTCATGAGCATGCCGGTGAAACCCTGGCCATAGAAGATGTTGTCGCCCAGCACCAGGCACACATCGTCGTCGCCAATGAATTGTTCGCCGATGATGAAAGCCTGTGCAAGTCCTTCGGGCCTTGGCTGCTCGGCATAGGTGAACTTCACACCCAACTCTTCGCCAGTGCCCAGCAGGCGCTCAAACATGGGCAGATCCTGCGGGGTGGAAATGATGAGGATGTCGCGAATGCCGGCAAGCATGAGCACCGAGATAGGGTAGAAGACCATAGGCTTGTCGTAGATGGGTACAAGCTGCTTGGAGATTCCTTTAGTGATGGGGTAGAGGCGTGTGCCTGAGCCTCCGGCTAAAACGATACCTTTCATAATTTTATGTGTTGTGTTAGATGTGTTTATAGTCAGTGAGTGTTGTTTATCGGTTTCCGTACATCTGTTCGTAGTACTTCTGATAGTCGCCGCTTGTCACGCTCTCGACCCAGTCTTGGTGGTCGAGGTTCCAGCGAATGGTCTTCTCGATGCCCACTGTGAAGGGAGTCTCGGGATACCAGCCCAGCTCGGTGGCAATCTTGGTGGGGTCGATGGCATAGCGCATGTCGTGACCCGGGCGGTCGGTGACATAGGTGATGAGCTCGTCGCTGATAGCCTCGAGAGGGCACTTGAGCAGACGCTGGTAGTGGGGTTCCTCATGCATGATGCGTGCAATGGTGGCAATCACGAGGCGCACGATGTTGATGTTGGCCTCCTCGTTGAAACCACCTATATTATACACCTCGCCCACGCGGCCATTGCGCAGCACCATGTCGATGCCCTTGCAGTGGTCCTCAACATAGAGCCAGTCGCGCACATTCAGCCCCTTGCCATAGACGGGCAGCGGCTTGCCCTCCAGTATATTCTTGATGATGAGAGGAATGAGCTTTTCGGGGAAGTGGTAAGGCCCATAGTTGTTGCTGCAGCGGGTAATGTTGATGGGCAGCCCGTAGGTCTCGTGGTAGGCGAGCGTGATGAGGTCGGCACTGGTCTTGGAGGCCGAGTAGGGTGAGCGCGGAGCCAGCGGCGACTCTTCAGTGAAAAATCGCTTGCCGAAGGTCTTGAGGTTGCTGCGGCTGCCAATCACCTGCTTCAGGTCCTGGCTCACTTCAAGCGGTTGTGCCTCGTCGTAGTCCTTGGGCAGGCTCCCATAGACCTCATCGGTCGAGATTTGCAGGTATTTCTTGCCTTCGCGGTACACGTTGGCACCTTTCTCATCTTTGCCCTCTAGCCATGCTTGGCGGGCACAGTCGAGCAGATTCTGTGTGCCCAGAATATTGGCTTCAAGGAACAGTCGGGGATTGGTGATGCTGCGGTCGACATGACTCTCGGCGGCAAAGTTCACCACATAGTCGATGTCGTTCTCGTCGAAGATGCGCTTCACCGTCTGGGCATCGACAATGTCGCCTTTCACGAAACTCACATTCGGCAGTTTGAGTTCCTCGTCGAGCGAGGCCAGATTGCCTGCATAGGTGAGGGCGTCGAGCACAATGATGCGCACGTCGCTGCCGTGTTGTTTCAAGACATATTTCACAAAATTGGAGCCAATAAATCCGGCGGCTCCTGTCACCAGGTAGGTCTTCATATTGTTGTTGTGTTTATTGTTCACTGATATGCTGCATGGAGGTGCATAGTTCTCCAACAAACTACAAAAATAACGAAAAAAATAGAATTATAATATATGTATCCTATATTTTTTCCTCTTTATCTTCATTTGTGAAAAAGAGATGGTGGGGGCACATACAACAAAAGCCGTTACAATCGGTTGTGATTGTAACGGTTATGAGTCTAAGCCTGACCGCGATGTCAGGCACTACCGTTTCTTAGTTCTTGTAAACGGTGTCGCTAACGGTGAGGCTGTAACGGCCCTTAGCGCGACGGCGGGCAAGCACCTTGCGACCATCGGCGGTCTGCATGCGGTGACGGAAACCGTGCTTGTTAGCTTTCTTTCTGTTTGAAGGTTGGAATGTACGTTTCATTGTGTTCTATCTTAATTATTTTGTTTGTTTTCGCATTTAGCGGTGCAAAATTAGTTACTTTTTTGAAATTATACAAATTACAAAGCATTTTTAGCGCAAAGTTTTTGCAATTTTTCTCTATTTCACTTAATTTTGCACTTGATTTTGAAAACGAAACAATTTATTACTAACATATTCAAGACATTTTTTTATGATTAACGCTCAAGACATTAAAAACGGAACCTGCATCCGTCTCGACAACCAACTCTACTTTTGCATCGAATTCCTTCACGTGAAACCTGGCAAGGGCAACACCTTCATGCGCACCAAGCTGAAGAACGTTGTTGATGGTCGCGTGCTCGACCGCCGCTTCAATATCGGCGAGAAACTGGAAGACGTGCGTGTAGAGCGCCGTCCCTATCAGTTCCTTTATATGGACGGAGGCGAAGCCATCTTCATGAACCAGGAAACTTTCGACCAGATTCCTCTTGCCAAGGACCTCATCAGTGGTGTAGACTTCATGAAAGAGGGCGACGTGGTAGAAGTTGTGACCGACGCCTCGACCGAGTCGGTTCTCTTTGCCGAAATGCCTATCAAGACCGTGCTTGAAATCACTTATACCGAGCCTGGCGTGAAAGGCGACACTGCTACCAACTCGTTGAAACCTGCTACTGTTGAGACTGGCGCCACCGTGCGTGTGCCCCTGTTCATCAACGTGGGCGAGAAGATTGAGGTTGACACACGCGACGGCAGCTACGTGGGCCGCGTGCGCTAATAAGCCTCACAACAGACACCCGCAAGGGTTGACTCTCACCATTATCCCTCCTCTGTGCCGGCTAGCATGGAGGAGGGCTTTTTTCGGCATGCCACGTCAAGGCCCGATGGTGCTTGATTTGCATTTTCTCCACATTATTAGTATATTTGTGTCAGAAATCATAAACCACTCACAATGCAATCTAGAGACATGAACAGAAAACAACCTGAAATGAACCGCCGCAAGTTCTTGCAAAAGCTGGGACTCGGAGCAGGGTCGGCCTTTGCGATGATGGCCATGGAACCGCTCACGATGTTTGCGGGCGATCGTGACGATGATGTTACCACCAAAAACCCGATGACCTATCGCGTGCAGCATCGCTCAGGCGACAAGATCTCGCTGCTGGGCTTTGGCATGATGCGCTTGCCCAATAGTCAGGAAGATATAAATCGACTGGTCGACTACGCCATTGCTCACGGTGTGAACTACTTCGACACGGCACCCATGTATAAGGGTGGGCAGAACGAGAAGCAGACGGGCATCGCCTTGAGCCGTTACCCTCGTGACAAGTATTTTGTCGCCACTAAGATGTCGAACTACAACGAGCGCCTCTGGAAACTCGAAGAGGCGGTGAAGATGTATGAGAACTCGTTTCGCGACCTTCAGGTCGATTACATCGATTACTACCTGTTGCACGGCGTGGGAGGCAGTGGCATGGACGACCTCAAGGCCCGATTCCTCGACAATGGCCTGCTCGACTTCCTGCTCAAGGAGCGCGAGGCTGGCCGCATTCGCCATCTGGGCTTCTCCTACCACGGCAATGTGGAGGTATTCGACTGGTTGCTCAACCATCAAGACAAGTATCACTGGGATTTTGTGCAAATCCAGATGAACTACCTCGACTGGCGTCATGCCTCGCTCAATAAGGAGGGCTGGAAGCAGGATGCCGATGCCGAGTATCTTTACGACAAACTTGAGAAGACCGGTGTGCAGGCGGTGGTGATGGAACCACTGCGTGGCGGTGCGCTTGCCCGTTTGCGTGAAGACTTGGCCGCCCGGCTCACTGCTTTGCGTCCTGACGACAGTCCGGCCAAGTGGGCCTTCCGTTGGGTGGGGTCACATCCCAACATTCTAACCACACTGAGCGGCATGAATCAGATGGAACACCTCGTCGACAATGTGGGCACCTTCTCGCCGTTGGAGCCCTGTACCGAAGCCGAGAATGCAGTCCTTGCCGAGATAGCCGACGTAATGGCTGGATTCCCCGTCATACCCTGCACTGCGTGCCGCTATTGCATGCCTTGCCCCTATGGTGTGGACATTCCAGGCAATTTTGCCTATTACAACGAAGCCGTCGAGCAGCAGATACTGCCCTTGCCCGACAAGCAGGCCTCCGACTACATGGCGCGCAAGCAGCAATTTGCCGACGGCATGCGCAAGGCGTTGCCCGATGCCTCGACTTGGGCCAACCACTGCACCGATTGCGAGTCTTGTCTGAAGAAATGCCCACAGCAAATTCGCATCCCCAACCAGATGG
>JAEEVB010000068.1 GCA_016287065.1 Muribaculaceae bacterium | reverse complement strand
GATTAACTACTTCAACAGTGACCGTTTCATTGAGAGTGGCAGTTACCTGCGTCTGAAGAATGTGCAGGTGGGCTATACTTTCCCCAAACGCATCATCTCTAAGATCAAGCTCAAAAACCTGCGTGTCTATGTTCAGATGAGCAATGTGTTCACCATCACCTCATATAAGGGTTATGATCCTGAGGTTGCCGGCGGTGTTGACTATGGCAACTATCCACAGGCTCGCACATTCCTTATGGGTGCTAACTTCTCATTCTAAACCTTATCACCTTATAAATTCTCATTCGATATGAAAAAGATACAATATATTAAATGTGTTGCGATTGCGGCTACAACTCTTTTCATGACTTCATGTCACGACTGGCTTACCGAGGACACACCCGGTACCAATAACCGCAGCGAGTATTTCACATCAATCAACACTGCCGAGAATGTGGTGAATGCTGCCTATGTGCCTCTTGCATGGGAGTTTGGTGGCACCTATTATTCAGAGTGGTATTTTGGTGACATCGTCAGCGACGATGCACTCAAGGGAGGTCAGAGCGTTACCGACGGCGGTGATGCCTATGATATGGAAAACTTCAAGACCAATACTAACAACGAACTGGTGCTGGAGTTCTATCGTGCCCAGTGGCAAGGTGTTGCAAGGTGCAACTTGGCTCTTGAGGAGATTCCCAAAACCCGCATCGACGAGTCTTCGGATACCGAAGTGGCTCTTCGTTCACGCTACATGGGCGAAGCCCATTTCCTGAGGGCTTACTATTACTTTAGACTGTTACGCTTATTTGGTGGCATGCCACTCATCGACTATGTTGTCGACAGCTCTAACAAGTGGGCACAAACTCGTGCTACTCGCGATGAGACCTTCCAGTTCATCATCGACGACCTGGAAAGTGCCAATGAAATGCTTGTGAAGAAAAGCACCATGAAGGCCGATGATCTGGGGCGTGCAACCAAGGGGTCGGCTCAGGCCATGCTTATCAAGGTAAACCTGTATCGTGCTGGATTCTTGGCACAGGAAGGCGACCAGCAGGGAGCAACCGAGGCTTATCGTCAGGCTAAGGCTTGGGGCGACTCGATTATTACCAGTGGTCAGTATAGTCTTGACGCTGAGTTCTTCACCAACTTCACTCTTGCTGGTGAGAACGATGCCGAGTCGGTATTTGAGATTCAATACACCGAGGACCCGACATCGGACTACGGTGAAGGCGAGGGCTTCACACGCGGCACATTCACGCTCATTCTGCAGCGTTCACGTTCCAATGCATTCGGTCAGGCAGGCTGGGGATTCGACAAGCCCACCCAAAACCTCTACGACGAGTTTGAGCCAACCGACATTCGTCGCGACCTAACCATTCTCAATCCCACCGACGATGAGATTGAGACTCCTGCTCAGGAAATCTATCACGGTGACCGTTACTTGAATCGCAAGTATGCCATGTACACTGAAACTAATGGCAAGATTTATCACCTCACGCATGATTCACGCGGTCCGCTCAACAACAAGCAGATTCGTTATTCCGATGTGCTCCTTATGTATGCCGAAGCATGCTGCGAATTGGGCGAGCTGGGCGCCGCCAAGGCTGCACTGAATCAGGTGCGTGCCCGTGTAGGTCTGCAAGCCTTCCCTTATTCTTCTACAATTCAGGGCGCAACCATAACCTTTGCCGACACTCAGACCGACCTGAGGCGTGCAATTCGTCACGAGCGCCGTGTCGAGCTGGCAATGGAAGCTCACCGCTGGTTCGACCTGTGCCGTTGGGGCATCGCCAAGGAGACGATGGATGCTTACATTGCTGGCGAAACCAGTGAAGCAAGAGCCGACTATGGCACTTTCCAAAAGGGCAAGCATGAACTGTTCCCAATCCCTTCGAAGGAGATTGACCTGACAGGCATTACTCAAAATCCTGGATATTAATTTTTTCATATATTATTCACTATTTAAATTTTTATCAAAATGAAAAAAATTACATTATTTGCTCTTGCTGCTGCGCTTTCAATGAGTGTTTCAGCGCAAGACTTCATTACAAAGGCCCTTAACGACGATGGGGAACCCACCTTCGACTGGTCTAAAGCAAGTGGATTTGTACCCATTCTCGTAAGTGGATCGGTAAGTGAAGCATTGAATGCCGATATCAAGATGGATATGCGTCCCAATGATACTGATATCCATCTGTGGGTTTGGAGTGAAACCTATGTTGGATGTGACGACAACGGAGGCATGAACTCATTTGGTATGTTGGAAGACCACTTTGCCATGACCGTTTCTGATAAAGGTTGGTCTGGATTAGGCATTATCAAAGATGGTGATACCGACTTCAGCTTTATTGATGACACCTATGTGTTGCACTTGGGTATCAAAGGCCATCCCATACAGTCACAGGCAATCGGCATAGGCTCTATTGCCTTCGCTTTAGGTGAAACAGCACTCTATTCTGGTGAACCCCCAGTGCTCGTGAAGAATATCGGCACATGGCCCGATGATGGTGAATGGTATTATGTAGATCTCCCTATCAAGGAACTTAAGAAATTAGGTAATGAACTTTTCTCTTCGACACAGGGTGGTGCTACGGCTTATCACGACAATTTCTTCTGGCTCCTCAGTGGTGGTATTCAAGGCAGCGAGGCTCATCTCGACAATGTGTTCCTGTACAAGGATTCTACGCTGCAACCTGAATTTGAATTAGGTGACGTGAATCGCGATGGTAAGGTGAACGTTTCTGACGTAACCACGCTCATCAACATGATTCTCGGCATCATTGAGAAAGACATGGAATTAGGTGATGTTAACAAGGATACCAAGATGAATGTGAGCGATGTTACTGCTCTCATCAACATCATTTTGGGTGTTGTCTGATCGCTTTACTAATTGTCGGTGCTCTCATGTAGGGGAGCACCGACAATATTAATAACCCATACTTTGTCTGATGATTAGATTTTTATCTTATATTGCCACAATAGTACTTGGTTCATTGCTGCACATCGCTTCAGCACAAGCAAATTATAGGCTTGTATGGAACGATGAATTCAGCGGAACTGCACTCAACGAAGACGCGTGGAACATCGAGGTCAATGGAGATGGTGGTGGCAATGCCGAGTTGCAGTATTATGCTCGTGAAAACGTCACTATCGAGATTGATCCTGCTTCAGGCGAGAGTTGCCTTGTGCTTACTGCAAAGAAACAGAACTACAATGGCAAGAGTTTCACATCGGGACGACTGAACTCGGCCGACAAGGTCTATTTCACGCGTGGCAAAATCGAAAGCCGCATCAAGTTTCCCAGCACCGCTAATGGACTTTGGCCTGCATTCTGGATGCTTGGCAATGACTTTAAGGATGTGGGCTGGCCAAGATGTGGTGAAATCGACATTGTGGAAATGGGAAATGCACAGGGAATCAGTCGCGGAACACAAGACCGTTTCTTCAATGGCGCATGCCACTGGGGCTTCTACAAAGATGGCGCTTATCCCAACTATGCCCGCAGTACCACCAATTCCTATAGTCTGCAAGATGGTGAATTCCATATTTTCACTCTTGAGTGGGACGAGGAGTATGTTACCATGTATCTCGACCATGATAAATATCCCAACGCCGAACCCTATTATAAGATGGGTGTGAGCGACATGAGCGGTGATTGGGGCACTGGGTTCTATTTCCAGCACGATTTCTTCATTGTCTATGACCTGGCTATTGGAGGATATTTCACCGGCATTCTCACCCCAAACGGAATCACTGCTCTCAATGATGGTGATGCCAAGATGTACATCGACTGGGTGCGAGTCTATCAGATGGATGACGACATCAATGCCATTGTACCCGACGATTGGGAATTCCTTGAGGGAGATGTGAACAAAGACGGCAAAGTCAACGTAAGCGATGTGACTGCGCTTGTCAATATGATTCTGGGTGTTGTGCACAAAGACCAGCTTTATGCCGACTTGAATGAAGACAGCCGAATCAACGTGAGCGACGTCACATCGCTGATTAATAAAATTTTAGGTATTTAAACAACAACTATTATGAGAAGACTATTTTTGTGCTTCATTTCAATACTCACACTATCAACCGTTTTAGCACAACCACAAAAGAGTTATAAAAGGGGAGTGGGAGAGAATAATTTTAATCATGTAGAGGAAATCACGGCCCTTGCTCCTGGTATCACATGGACCTACAATTGGGGGACCAATCCTTCAAAGTATGTGGCACACATGCTGCGCCCTGGTGGTGAAATGGAGTTCATCCCCATGGTTTGGAATGGGAACTTTTCAGAGGCGGCAATTCGTGATTC
Source organism: Muribaculaceae bacterium (assembly GCA_016287065.1). Classification (GTDB taxonomy): domain Bacteria; phylum Bacteroidota; class Bacteroidia; order Bacteroidales; family Muribaculaceae; genus Sodaliphilus. The sequence continues at coordinate 6,543 of JAEEVB010000068.1, read as the reverse complement.
GTTAGACAAGTATCCTGGCACAAAATACCTTCTCGGTTTCAATGAGCCCAACTTCAAGAGTCAGGCCAACATGACACCCACACAGGCAGCCGAACTGTGGCCCGTGCTTGAGGGCATTGCTGCCGACTACAATCTGAAACTGGTATCGCCTGCGCTCAATTTCCCCGACGATACCATTAACGATGGCCACAGGTATCAGCCCAAGGAATGGCTCGATGGCTTCATCAATGCTTATAAACAGCAAAACGGCGGGAAAGAACCGCAAATCGACTTTATAGCTCTGCACAGTTATATGAACAGTCCTATTGCTCTCAAGGGTTATATTAGTGATTTTGCTGACACTTATCATAAAAAAATCTGGCTAACCGAGTTCTGCTCTTGGGAAGGTCAAGTCGATTCTATCAGTCAAATGAATGCTATGGTGCAGAAGGTGCAGAATCTCGAACTGGATTCAATGGTCTACCGCTATGCATGGTTTAAAGCCAAGGGAACTGCATCTAATCCTTTCTACAGGCTCCTCATCAACCAAAATGTGATTACTCATCAGCCTGCATGGGGCACACTTTCGGCTTTAGGAAAAATATATGTCAACATGTCATCGTTCGACACCACCTATTATTACCAGCCAAGCACCGTGATTCCCGCTAAAGACTATGTCAACGCCAATGGTATGATGCTTGAAGTCAATACCGATGCAGCCAGTCAGCAGCCCATACAAATCTCATCGTTCGACGGTTATTGCTGGGCCGAGTACCTCATCGATGTTCCTAAATCTGGCAATTACTTATTCACATTCCGTTTGGCAAGCAAGGAATTTCTATATTCACCCAAGATCAGAGTGCTTCTTGACGGAACAATACTGGCTGAACAGGAGTTTAATGCTACAGGCGACACCAACAATTGGGCAAACTTCACCATGACGGTACCTCTCACAGCCGGCAAACAGCGCATTCGCATTCTGAGTGCACGAAGCACCGAGTGCAAGTTCAACTGGTTCTCCTTCACCATGGCTCGTGGTGATGTGAACGGCGATGGTCGTGTCAATGTGAGCGATGTGACTGAACTCATCAACATGATTCTTGGCATTGTGCCTGTCAATAAAGACGTAGCTGATATCAACAACGACAACAAGGTGAACGTGAGCGACGTTACAGCACTTATTAATATCATATTAGGAGTTAACGCATAATGAAACGATTCATTCTTTTCATATTAATTCTGCTTTTTGTGTCTGTTGCTGGACATTCGCAAATGAAACGAAGCGCTAAGCGAGGCATTTGTGAAAACAATCCCAACTACACACAGCAATATGCCGATGCCATCAGGCCCGGTATCTCGTGGACCTATAACTGGTATGTGGCTCCCGAGCCCGATTTCCTGCAAGATGGCACGCAAGATATCATGTTTGTGCCCATGTGCTGGAATCATGATTATGATGCCTCCAAACTTCGCAACTACTTAGAAAATCACCCTGAGGCGCAATACCTCATGGGATTCAACGAACCTAATTTCTCCTCGCAGGCCAACATGACTCCTGCCCAAGCGGCTGCCGTTTGGGACCAGTTAGAGGCTTTGGCGCAAGAGTTCAACCTCAAGCTCATTTCACCGGCACTCAATTTCACAGGCGAGAGAGTAGGGGGCCGCGTGTGGGGCATCGATGAATGGTTAGGAGCTTTCATCGAGGAGTATCGCAATCTTCACGACGGCAAAGATCCACAAATGGATTATATTGCCCTGCACTGCTACATGAACTGGGCAGGAGCCCTTGACTGGTATGTCAACACCTATCTTTTTGCCAATGACAAAGACAGTTCACTCAGGGCCTATTTCCAGCGCAACGGCAAGAAACAGATCATGCTCACTGAATGGTGTGCTTGGGAAGGCGATAAAGACGGTTTCGTCACCAATGTCGATAATCAGATTGACCAGATGGTGCAAAAGGTGCAAATCATGGAACAAAGCGAGAATGTGGCAGGATATGCCTGGTTTATGGGTATTGGTGGCAACATGAACAATAACTATCCTTACTACCATGTTTTCCAAAACGGCGAAAATGGCATAGAACTTACCGAACTTGGGTTAGTATATACCTATATGTCAGCGTTCGACACAACCTGCTGGTTCGGTGTCAACGATGTGATTCCGGCAAAAGACTACATCGACATGCACGAGTGCCAACTGCGCCATAACACCGATGCCGAAAGCACTCAAATGATAGAATTAAGCAAGTTTGAGCAGTATGTCGATTGGCAGGGCAGTATCATTACTCCCTATGTGACCTATCAGGTTTCAATCGATAACACTGCCGACTACTTGATTCATTACCGCATTAATGCACCCCTGGGCGCAGTGTTTCATGTAATGGTCGACGATCAGATTATTGCTCAGCACGACATCAATGCTGCCGACGGTTGGCGCACGGTAAAAGCCTCGTTGCATCTTGCCGAGGGCAACCATCTCGTGAAGATTCTTAATGTCGACCAGGCTTCTTGCAAGTTCAACTGGCTTCAGTTGCAGCCCAAGACTTCGGCTGTCGATGTGGTGCCTAACGATTTCCGCTCTATTCGTGCGGTGCGTTATTTTGACCTGAACGGCGCTTTGGTCAATCCAACCCCTGGTCGACCATTAATTCAGTCCATTCTCTATGACGATGGCACTGAAGTAACCAAAAAATTGATTTACTAACTTCTATATCCAATTATATTCCTTTTTTATTAATCTTTTAATTTTTATCTTTATGAAAAAATTATTTTTAACTCTGTTTGCCATCACAGCCGCTTTGACTGGCTTCGCACAGACCAATCTGGCTGTTGGCCATCCTTCGATTGCCTCTTCGGGCAATGCTGGTGAGGGCAATGATGGTAACACCGGAACACGTTGGGAATCAGCTCACAGCGATCCCCAGACATGGCAAGTTGACCTGGAAGAAGCTCAGACGTTCAACACCATCCGCATTATTTGGGAGGGTGCTTACTCCTCTACATTCCAGATTATTGCTGGCGACGAAGTAGGCGATGATGGCTATGTTGTGAATGGTACCACCATTTACTCAATCGAAGGCCAGACCCTTTCAGCTCCATTCCCTTACACACAGATCATTCATCTTGATGCACCTGTGACTGCTCGCTATGTCATGTTCAACGGAACTGCACGCGGCACTGGCTATGGACACAGCTTCTGGGAATTCGAAATCATGAATGTTGAAGAAGAGATGGTTGTCACCACTCTCACCATCAGTGCTGAAAAAACCAACCATGTAGTGGGTGACAACATGCCCATCACTGTGGTCGCTAAAGACCAAATGGGCGGCGACATTGAGCCTGGAACCATCACATGGAGCAGTAGCGATCCTTCTGTAGGTACCGTGACCGATGGCGTATTCACTGCTTTGGCTGCTGGTAGCACTACTATTACTGCTTCAGTGGGTGAGGTTACCTCTAATAGCTTGGTGATGAATGTTGCTGCCGAGGCTATGACTCCTCCCACCACCAATCCTACCGAGCCTACCGATCTGGCAATTAATGTAATTCCAGTCTATAGTGCCACTTATGACAAGGCTCTGAACGAAAGCAATCCTGGTTGGGGTGTCGGTGGTGGTGCTCCCAATCCTCTTTACACATCAATAGAAGAGGCTGTAATTGCCGATGGTCACAAGTCGGTTCATGTGAAAGGTGCTGGTATGAACAGCCGTACTAAGAACGGCACGCAGCTCACAGCTGATTACAACACAGTGCATGTTGCTGTATATCCTTACAGCGCAACTCAGTGCAAGATTTTCGAAGACAATGCTTATGGCAATGCACTCGTTTATGACGGTCTCGTTCCTGGACAATGGAACTATGTGGTAATTGACAATGTGAACTTCTCGAAAAACTACATCTGCATTGAGCTAGTAGGTGAGTATGAGTTCTATCTCGATCATTTCTATTTTGCAAAACCTGCTGTTGAAGACGCTGTAGCTCCCACAATCGACAAGGCCGAGTTGGTTCAGGCCAATACGCTGAGCGTGGAATTGGCACTGAAGGGTAGCGATGACTTGGCCACTAATATCATCTATGTGATTACCGACCAGAACAACAAGCAGTACACTGCTACTGGTGCCAATGGCGCTGAAATCAACCACACCATTATGGGACTCGCTGCCAACACTGCTTACACCTTCACCGTTAAGGCCGAAGATGAGAATGGCAACTTCTCTGAACCAATTACTGTGCAGGCTACGACTAATGCCTATGTTGCTGCTCCCGCACCCACAACTCCCGCAGAGGATGTGATGTCGGTTTACAGCGAAGCCTATACTTCTTCTGTTCCTAACATTGGCTTTGACAATTGGGAATCGAGAACACAATTCACGGGCATTGAAATCGAAGGCAATCCCACTCTCCAGTTTGTTGACATGGATTACTACGGCATTGTGCTCAACACACAACTTGATGTAACCGATATGAAATACATGCATATCGACCTCTTTGGTGATGGTGAAGGCACTCTGGGCATCGTTCCCATCTGGTGGAATCCTGCAGCCAATCAAAACTTTGGCGAAATCCGCTATACAGCTACTCTCACTAAGGGTGAGTGGGCTAGCATTGACATTCCTTTGAGCACATTCGACGATCCCGGTCGTAATGGTGTGAACCTCGTTCATCAGATTAAGCTTGACAATGGTAATGGCAACAGCATCTTGGTTGACAACATTTACTTCTGGACCGATGGTGATGTGAATCCTCCCCAACCTACTGAAATGACCGATGAGGGTGCCGACGAAAATGGTGTGCATGTGCTTACTGGTACTTGGAGTCCTGAAAGCTTTGCAGCTATCGATGCTGAAGCTAAGGCTAACGCTTATGACTTTACTGATGTAGATGGTATGCCACAAACATACAACAACCAAAACATGGCAACCAACCCCAACGCCCTCTTCATCACCAAGACTCCTGGCACATTCCTCTTCAACGAGATCGTTGCCAAAGCCGATGGCTCAGGTTATCAGGGTTACAACATCCAGATTATTGACCACTTTGCTAATGGTGCTGACCACAGCGTGAACACTTCAATTGCTCCTATCTCGGTGGTAAGTCCGTTCTTCCAGATGGTTGCCAACATGGGCAATGTCTACACTACTGTTGTTCTTCCATTCAATAAGACCCTTCCTAGTAATGTTCAGTTCTATGAGATTACTAGCGTCGACAACAGCGGCGAAACCGTTGAGGTTGAACTCAATCAGGTGACCGAGGTTCAAGCTGGTGTTCCCTACGTGGCTCATCTCGATGGTGCCGACATCACACTTGCTGGTGGTGGCGAGACAACTATCGATTGGAGTGCTGCTCCCGTTGCTATTGGTAAGGATGCTTTCTTTATCCCCACTTTCCAAACTGCAACTGCAACAACTGAAAATGTTACGGTTGGAGCTAAGCTGCGTGAAGAAGGTACTGGCAAGAACTATGGCATGAATGCCGTCGGCACTGAGGTTAACTTCACCGAGGTAACCGAGGTACCCGCATTCCGTGCTTACGTCCATGTCAATGGCACTTCTGTTGGCATCAACGATGTTAATGCCAATAAGGATGTCTTCTTCAACATTTACACTATCGACGGCAAACTCGTCCGTCAGGGTGTGAAGTCGGCCGAAGGCCTTAACAGTGGCATCTACATTGTCAACGGCAAGAAGGTGATTATCAAGTAAGATTTTGCAATTCAGCTTTCTGCTGAAATGCTAATATCCCTTTCAGAATGGTGCTTGCACCGCCTGTTGTTGCAGGCACCATTCTTTCTTTTTCTATAACTAATTTGTTGCATAATTTCCATTTTTCCCATTAATACCAGTGATATGAAAAAGTTATTCACTCTGTTCATCTTTCAAGCGCTTGTGTGTTTCTGTATCACGGCTCAAAAGCCAGTTTATCTCGATGACACCAAGCCCATCGAAACGCGCATCGACGATCTCATGTCGCGACTCACGCTCGAAGACAAGATTGCCATCATTCATGCGCAGAGCAAGTTCTCGTCGCCCGGTGTCAAACGTCTCGGTTTGCCCGATTTCTGGACCGACGATGGACCTCATGGTGTGCGGCCCGATGTGCTCTGGGACCAATGGGAACAGGCCGGACAAACCAACGACTCGTGCGTGGCTTTCCCGGCTCTCACCTGCCTTGCTGCCACATGGAACCCTAGTCTTGCATATAGCTACGGACGTGCGCTCGGCGAGGAGGCACGCTATCGTGGCAAGGACATGATTCTGGGCCCTGGTGTTAACATCTATCGCACTCCCCTTAACGGGCGCAACTTTGAGTATATGGGCGAAGATCCTTATCTCGCATCAATTATGGTGGCCCCCTATGTGCAAGGCCTCCAATCAACAGGTGTCGCAGCTTGCGTGAAGCACTTCGCACTCAACAATCACGAAACCAATCGTCACACTACCAATATCATATTGTCCGACCGTGCCCTCTACGAGATCTATCTGCCTGCTTTCAAGGCGGCTGTTCAGCAAGGTGGTGCATGGGGCGTGATGGGTGCCTACAACTTATATAAGAATGTGCACAA
>JAEEVB010000067.1 GCA_016287065.1 Muribaculaceae bacterium | reverse complement strand
TATGGTAAAGCTAAGAGTGACAATCCTATCCGTTTTAGAATAGCAGATAATTGTGCTGATAATCGCCATATTAAACTAAAACTTGTTGCTACTTGTGATGAAATCTCTGAGCCAATGGTTCAAAATTTTATTATTGTGGTTGAAAATGGTGTTGAAATTGGAGGCACACTAAACAGTGATATGACACTTTATCCAAATGTACATTATATTGTTACCAGGAGCATTGGGGTACCTGAAGGTGTCTTTTTAACTATTTTACCTGGCACACGTTTGGAATTTAACGAGAATTGCTTTATTGCAGTACCCAAAACGGGGTTAATCGCACATGGTACACCAGAAAATCCTATCATATTTACTAGTCGAGAGGGGCAAGGTCCATGGGGTGGCATAAGGTTAAATACTAGTAATGCTTATAACTCTAATTACGAAAAAGACACTTTGTCATATTGCAAGATAGATAATATCACAATGGAAACTAATAGAATAAATGCAATATTGAATGATTGTGTTATTTCTTCAATATCAGGTAGAAATAGCGATTTATTTTCTAAGTCAAGTGGAGAGAGGAATAATTTTATAAATAGTGATTGTGACCAATTGACTTCAGGTCCTTACAATCAACTTCATTGTAATTTTGTTAATGTGCATCACAAATCACGATTTGCTGAAACATCTCATTCATGGTATTATTCAACCTTTGACTGTTCTAACGTAATTAACACGTTAAGTAATGCTAAATCAGGAAACGAATACAACAATATTAATTATATTTTTGGCCGTGATGGTGGTGTATATATAATTCATTCATCTACTCCTTCTTGGCTAGGTACCAATAAAGAAGAACTAATTAATCCACATATTTATGGAGCGAACAATCCTGACATAACTGATGTTCTAACCGTTACAGATTTAAGCAATATGCCAACTCGTCCATACGCAGAGGCTCACGGCATAGTCTGGAAAGTGGTCGTAGATGGTTATGATGCCCAGGACGAGTTTGACTTGTTGCCACCGTTAGGTGTTGGGCGCCATAAGTTTGAAGTGTACTTCAACCGTGATGATATGGATACCACTATTACACCAACGCTTACCATGGGTGTCCGCCCACCTTACACGCAAATCGGCATCGCTGAAGATGGAAGTTGGAGCATAAAAGACAGCGTTAGTGTCTATACGGCTTATCTTAATATAACTGGCAAGCTGCAAGCAGAGGGTTTGAACAGAATTTATGTAAGTGGAGCTCAAGATGGCGAACACTTTGAAATCCCTTATGAGAACACCCGTTTCAACGTACTTGTTCAGGCTGCTGGCTCTATGGCAACAGGCTTTGCTGCTGAGGCTGGACTTGGCAAGGTTAATCTCACCTGGAACAACGAGAACAATGACTTTGAGGACGCTATGGGCTTTAATGTGTATCGCTTCCAGCTCAACGCTAATAATGATACCATAAATAAAGTACGCGTTAACGAGACTATCATTGATTTGGAGGAAACTGAATACACCGACTTCGACGTTACTGCCGGCGAGACCTACTACTATTATTATAAGGTGATGTCGACCGACCTCAAGGAGTACGACATCAGCAACGTGGTGACCGCCACGCCGCTCACGAGCATCAAGGGCGATGCCAACGGCTCGATGAGCGTGAACGTGGCCGACGTGGTGAGCATCGTGTCCTACCTGTCGCTGCAAGACCCGCAGCCGTTCATCTTCGATGCGGCCGACGTGAACGAGGACGGCATGATCAACATCCTCGACATCGTGGGCGTGATCAACATCATCGCGCATCCCAACACTACATCGGTTGCCGTGGCCGATGCCAATGTGGTCTATACCATTGAAGACGGCATCCTGTATGTCGACAGTCCCGTGGCCCTGGGTGGCGTGCAGGTGACCGTCAACGCCCCCGCCGGAGCCGAGATCCGCACCCTGGAGGCCCTCGACGGCATGGAGCGCACCTGGATCCAGATCGACGAGAACACCCGCATGCTGCTGAGCTACTCGATGAGCGGCCAGACGGTTCCCGCCGGCAAGGTAGCCCTGCTCGACCTCAACAGCTATGAGATGACCGACATGGTAGTGAGCGACCCGCGCGGCAACGAGCTGACGCTGGTCAATGGCGCCGTGCCCACCGTGGTCGACGACATTACCGCCGGCCGGACCGTCCGTCACCCGGGCATCTACGACCTGATGGGCCGCAAGATCTCAGACCACGCAGCCGACATCAGCCGCTTGCAGCCCGGCATCTACATCGTCGATGGCCAGAAAGTCGTCAAGAAATAATCTGCTGTCCCCGAGTTCTCGGAGTGCTCTGAGATCTCTGAGATCTCCGAGACCCCGGACAGCTAAAAGCCCCGTAGGGGCGACAGACATTTATGAAAAAAATACTATTAATAATATTCTTGATTAGCGCCACCCTGGCTCGCGCCGGCAACGTCTTGAGCGTGTCGGGCGCGAGCGGGCATCCCGGCGACGAGGTGACCCTCACGGTGACCCTCGACAACGACGATGCGGTGTCGGCCGTCGAGATTGTCATCCCGTTAGGCTCCGGCCTGACGCTGGTAGGCAATTCTGCCCAGCTTACCGACCGAAGTAACGGACACGTTATCTCGGCCGCCATGGCAGGCACCGACCTGCGCATCTACATCTACAGCATGTCGCTCACAGCGCTCAACGGCAGTTCGGGCGAACTGTGCAGCTTCAGGCTCAAGATGGGCGACCTGCCCGGCACCTACAACTTGACACCCTCGGTGGTGCTCAGCGATGCTGCCGGCCAGCAGTTAGCCAGTACTGCCCAAGGCGGTCAGGTGACCCTGCTGGCTCCCGACCTGGCACTGGTGACCACCAGTGTGGACTTCGGCCGTGTACCCATCCGCGGCACCTACACTAAAAACGTGCAGGTGCGCAACACCGGTAACGAGCCTTGCACCATCAGCGAGGTAGATTTTGACAACAGCGACTTCTCGGTCGACCAGTTGCCCATCACGGTTGCTGCCGGCAGCACGCAGAACGTTACCGTCACTTACCGCCCGGTCGACCGCAGTCCTGGCGTGAAGTCGTGGATGACGATTATCTCCAATGCCATGAGCGGCAAGAAGAAACTCTATGTCAACGCCATTCCTTTCTCGGTGAACGAACTGCGCGTGGTCAATGCCTCTGGCGTGGCCAATACCGAGGTGGAGGTGTCGCTCAAGGTCAACAACATGGAGCCCCTGGTGGGCATGCAGTGTACCTTCAACCTGCCCCAGCAGCTCGACTATGTCGACGGCAGTGTGGCCACCACCGACCGCACCTCGGGCTCAACCGCCTTTGCCAGCCTCGAGGGTCGAAAGCTCACCCTCTACCTATACTCGGCAAGCAACACCGCCTGGACGGGTGATGATGGCGTGGTGCTCACCTTCAGGGTGATGCTCAACGGCACCAGTGGCAGCTACCGGCTCACGCCTGCCAATGTGGTACTGGCCAATGTGGACCAGGAGAACATGACTTCGGCCACCTATCAAGGCACTGTGTCAATCCAGGCCCCTCGCTTCAATGGCCCCAACACGCTCAGCATGGGGGTGACCCCGGTCACCGAAGTGGCCGAGGCTACCTATACCTTCAGCAATAACGGCCAGGCTCCGCTGACGGTGCAGAGGGTGGTCTTCCTCGCCGACGGCTACGAGGTGGTGGAATCCCTGCCTATGGTCCTTGCCAGAGGGGCAAGTGCGACCCTCACGGTGCGCCATACCACCAATGTCGAGGGACCTTACTCCACCACGATGAATATCTACACCGACGACCCCACCATGCGCATGAAAGCAGTGGCGGTCTCTGGCGAGACATTTGCGCCCAACACGATCTCCATCCAGGGAGAGCGTGTAAGCGACGGATATGACCTGACCTTCGGCCTGAACAACTGGTCAACCGACCTCACCGCCGTGCAGATGGATATCCACTGGCCGGCCGAGGTGGCCTATGCTTCGATAAGCGCAGCCAGCCGCCTCTCGGGACACCAGGTAATGGTCATCCCGCTTGGGGATAACAACTGGCGTGTGCTGGTCTATTCGATGAACAATGCCATCATCAGCGGCAGCGAGGGCGACTTGTTCACCATGCACTTCACAGGCGGCCCTGCCGATTATATAGGCACCACTGTCACTGTTGACGGCATCACCGTGAGCAACTTGCGGAGCGTCAACAAGTACTCGGGCGATGACCTGAACTACGAGATTCCCTTCCTCCTCGGCGATGTCAACGCCGACGGCAGAGTGACTATGGCTGATGTAACTACATTGATTGCCCATATTTATGGTGAAGAAGTTCCGGTATTTATAGCTAAGGCTGCCGATACCAATTTCGATGAGAAATATACTATGGCCGATGTGACAAGAATCATTGCAATTATTTATAATGAACTATAAAGAAATGAGAAAAGTAATATTGTTTATTTCAGTTATGGTGTCATTATTAGCTATGGCGGCTGATGTGACAACAGATAGGTTTTATATCAATGATTTTACAATTTCTCCTGGTGAGGAGAAAGAGATTGAAGTAAATCTACAAAGTACGCAAGAATATTTTAGTTTTCAGGTTAATATTTATTTACCTGAGGGACTGAGTTTTGTGAATTATAACCCAAGAAGACCCAATTATGCTTCTCGCACTGGTAGAATCCCATATTCAGAAGATGATCCTTGGAGTATTATGGGCAAATTTGTAGAGGGTGGAGATGGCTCTTTGCTGGTTACCGCCTATTCTCCTAATTTGTTTGATCCAATTGAACCCGGGGATGGTGCTTTGTTTAAAGTTAAAATTAAAGCTGATGAAAACCTAGTTAGTGACGGGATGATATATTGCAAGTACTCTGAGGTTACAGATATAGAGTATAATAACTTCAACGGGCCTGACACCGAGTGCAACGTTTCTGTTATCAAATCAGTGACGCTTGCAGAGATGGTAGCAGGTGGCAAGGTCAATTCCAGCTATGAGATAACCAATCCTCTCACCTGTGCCTATATCAGCGAAGATGGCACCACTATCTTCGCCAAGGACGACAATGGCTTTGCGCTGAAAGACCAGCCGCCATACGTGGCCACCGAAGATCAGCCGAGATATGAAAGACCCGAGGACTTCGACCAGAGCAACTGGGTGGAGATAGTGTTGCCCGAACCGATCACTACGATTACCCAATACCAGGCTATCAACGAACACCTCATAACGGGCATAAAAGGTAAACTGCTCGACAAGGTGAACCCAAAGCTCCAGGCCACCGTGATGCCTACTTCCACCAGCACGGAATCGCCCTATACACCCAACTGCTACATCCCGGCCAACTTCTCCCAAAATACCTACTTCCTCATGCCGCCAAAGCCGCAGGAATATGCCAAGGTGAAGTGGGCAGTGTATAAAGACGGTGCTTTCTATGTGCCTCAAAAGACGGCCACCAACAATGTGCATGATCTGAACGGTGCAGTTGCCGCCAACATGGAGCTGTATAGTGGTGATGAGTTGGTGAACAACACCATCTATGAACTCTCTGCCATCATTCGTGCCAAGGATAGCGAGACGCCAAGCACGCTTAAGTCGGGCTCTATTGTTCCCAAAGAAGGAGAGTTGAGCGCTAAATACGTGATTTATCCCCTTCAGGCCATAACCAACGACGTCATCACCGATATCACCGATATCAAGAGCGATGCCGAAGGCGATGGCATCTATTACAACCTGCTGGGGCAACCTGTAAGCAATCCCTCAAGTGGCATTTACATTTATAATGGCCGCAAGGTGGTGATCAAATAACGATATCCCAACCCTCTATTTACAATCCCTGTGAGGCGACATTCCCTTTGTCGCCTCACTTTTTTCATCTTATGCTTTGCATCGAGCTTAACCTGCCTCCTTGTGGGTTTTGGCGTGCTTGCGTGCATTTAACATGGCACAAGCATCACCCGCACATTATCTTCGCCCACGCAATCATTAATTTAAAAAGAGACTACCATGAAAACACCAAAATTTCCCATTTTTCCCAACTTTCCACGATTTCCATGATTTCCATGATTTCCATGATTTCCATAATTTCCCGCTTTTTCCATCCTTCCCAACCACGAAGTGCTCGAGAACCACGAAGTGTTCGCGACCGAATGGGAGCCCGAAGGGCAAGCAAAGCGCAGCAAAATCGCAAAGCAAAAGTCGGCCATCAGGCCGGTGTGCGGTGCCAAAGGCATTGCGACTTTTCTCAAATGATTCAAAATTCCCCTCCATCTCCTCAACTTTAAACTCTCAACTCTAAACTGGCAGTTGGCTTGTGAGGCATTAAGGTTCTTTGACGATTCTTATGTCTTATTGTGACAATTTTATAAGTATTTGAGGGATAGTGGTTTGCGAGGGTGATTTTGTGGTTTTAAACACAAATTTACAAATTTTATGCAGTAAATAATTGTGTAACACATAATAAATAGGTACTTTTGTGCGTTAAAAGAATCGAGCAAGCCACTCATGGCTATGCCTCAACGCTCGATAAAATCAATTATGCTAATGAATTTAAAGAACATTTTTTCAATAGTTTGTGCAGGTGTTGTTGCTTTGTCGGCAATGACCGTTTCAGCACAAAGTCTACAGTCAGTTTCAAGTTACCGTAAGGCGCATGCCGACCTGCTCGCCAAGCAAAAACGCATCAACGAGCAAATTAAACTCGAAGAAACCCAGCAGTATGCTCAGGACCTCTATGGCGAGGTGGAACCTGAGATCGACATCTACACCGAAGGGTGGGAGAGTGGTCTCGTCAACCCCTACAAGGAGAGCGACGTGCCTGCTACCAAGAAACTTGATGTGCGCAACTATGTGATGCCCGTCAAGAACAACTTCGTGACCTCTAACTATGGCTATCGCCCCCGTTTCGGTCGCGTGCACAAGGGTGTTGACCTGCGTGCTGCCATTGGCGATACGGTGCGTGCTGCCTTCAGCGGCAAGGTGCGTCTCACCAAGTATGAGCGCGGTGGTTATGGCTTCTATGTGATTGTGCGTCATGACAATGGCCTCGAGACTGTATATGGTCACCTCTCTCGCTTCCTGGTGAAGCCCGAACAGGTGGTGAAGGCCGGCCAGCCCATCGCACTGAGCGGTAACACAGGCGGCAGTACTGGTCCTCACCTGCACTTCGAGACCCGTTTCATGGGCTACGCCATCAATCCCGAAGCCATCTTCGACTTCGAGAACCGCACCACCCACACCGACTACTACACCTTCACCAAGTCGAACTACACCGAGTCGCGCAGCTATCGCCGCAGCACTCCCCGCCAGACAACCTACACCGCTTCGCGCAACGACAACGTGAAGCACTCGTCGGGCTACTCGAGCAAGTCGTCGTCGCGCTCTCACGAGAAGAGCGGCAGGCACGGCAAGAAGCGTGCCGAGTCGAAGTCGGTAGAGGTGAAGAATGGCGACAGCCTCGCCAAGATTGCCGCCAAGAACGGCACCACCGTGGCCCAGCTCAAGAAGATGAACGGCATCAAGGGCGACAAAATCAAAAAAGGCCAAAAAATTAAAGTGAAATAATTGACAGCAAACATTTTATAAATCTAATACCAGGGTCACCTCGCTATGAGCGCAGGTGACCCTGCTTTTTTATGTGTTGATGTGCCCGAATATCCGTTTAGGGGGTGTAATATGCCGATTTGCTGAATATTTTAGTTAAATATTTTTTATACATTTGTATAATTAGAGTAAAGGTTGTACTTTTGTTGTGATTTAAATTCGCGATACCATCGATTTAACTTTGTGATACCAATTATTTATTATATCAATTAAACACACTTTATTAAAAACCAAATCATTATGACAAAAAAACTGATTCTTTTGCTTGCCATGATGTTGCCATTGGTGGCATCGGCCGGTCATGTGACCCAGCAGCAGGCAAAGAGTGAAGCGCTTGCCTTCATGCAGCAGAAGCGTGGATTGCCTCAGTCACTTCAGGTGGCAACCAAGGCTCCCCGCATGGCTGCAGCCCCTGCTGGCGATGCATTCTACTATGTGTTCAACGTAGGCACCAATGGTGGCTTCGTGATTGTGTCGGGCGACGACCGTACCAACCCCATCCTGGGCTTCAGCGATGAGGGCGCGTTCGACCCCAACAATGTTCCCGCCAACATGCAGTCGTGGCTCAAAGGCTATGAAGAGCAAATCAAGGCTCTCGACACCATGAGCGACAGCGAGGCCAAGACTCTGCTCGCTGCACCACGCAAAACCACTGTCGACACCCGCAACTCGATTGCTCCCATGATCAGCACCAAGTGGGACCAGGCTATTCCCTACTGGAACAAGTGCCCCGAGTTCATGACCATAGAAGACGGCGACACGATTGGCGAACTCGGTTACACCGGCTGTGTGGCAACCGCCATGTCGCAAATCATGAACTTCTACAAGTATCCAACCGATCCCACTCCCACGATTCCCGCTTACACCTTCTCCTATAATGCCGGCAACTACAACTATGTTACAGTAGACATGCCCGCACTCGATCCCATCACTTTCGACTGGGCTCACATGAAGGATAGCTACACGGGTGCAGAAGACCAGGTTTACACCGATGCAGTGGCTAACCTCATGCTCTATGTGGGCTGCGCAATCAAGTCGCAGTATGGAACATCGGCTACAGGTGCCTATACCGACGATATTCCCAAGGGATTCGGTATTTTTGGTTACGGTTCTAAACTGGCCTACCGCAACGACTACACGCAGGATGTGTGGGAAGGCATGGTCTATAACGAACTCGCTGCAGGTCGCCCCATGATTTATAACGGCACTGCCGGCAGCGGTGGCGGCCACTCGTTCATTTGCGACGGTTATGAGTATGGCAACTACTACCACATCAACTGGGGTTGGAGTGGCATGGGCAACGGCTACTTCCAGCTGGCTGTGCTCAATCCGCACGAGAGCGGCATCGGTGGCTCGTCGAGCGCCGAGGGCTACAACATGAAGCAAAACATTGTCTATAACGTGATTCCTGGCGGAACAGCTCCCGCCGACGATCCTGCCGAACCCGAACTCACCTGTACGGCCGTTAGCGGCCCCACTGGCTGGGACCGTGATGGACTTTCTAATCCTTTCAAAATCCACAAGTCTAAGATTGTGAAAGTGAGTTTCTCTGACCACTCGGGCACAGGCAAGAAATTCAAGGCTGCGCTTGCGCTCCAGAATCCTGCCGATGGCACCTTTGAAGTGCTTGCCAACTCTGAAGACTACGCATACTTTACTGTTACCACTTCGGCCCTGGGCGAGACCCGCCAGTTTGGTAGCGGCATCGCTTCTACCGCATCCAATGTCATCAAGTTTGGCGCGGGCCTTACTGGTATCTACCGTCTGGTGGGCGTCTATCAGGTCGAAGGCACAAGCGAGTGGAAAGTCATGAAAGAGGCCGACCGCCACTACCTTGAGGTGAACATGAGTAACACCTATTGCACCGGCACTCAGCACCCGATTATCAACCTGCAGGCCACCAACTGGGAATTCGAAGGCGGTGAGCGCGTGAACCTCAAGGAACAGATACATGTGACCATGAAGAACAACAGCGTTGACCGCTTCTACGGTGATCTGTATCTTGACTTCGGCGGACAACAAATCGACGAATATTCGCAGTACACCACTGTGGTTACCGCCGAAGTGCTTCCTGGCGAGGAATCGGTAGTTACCTTCAATGTCACTCCCGCATCGGCTGGTACCAAGACCGTGCGAATCATGCGTCAGGATGGTTACAGCTATGAGACCATTGGCCAGACCACAGTCAACATTGGCGAAAGCGCCGAGGCCGAGGAGCTCAACCTCTCGGTAGTGATTCAAGCCGAGAATGCAGTGCCTGCCGATAATGCTGGCGACAACGATGTGATTTATGACAGCCACGCACGCTTCAGTGCCGCTATCACCAACCACAGCAGTGGCAACTACAACAAGTATGTGCTGGCTCCACTGTTCATCGTCAACATGGACGATGAAGGTAATGTAGAAGATGCTTCGATGGTAACCTACCAGCAGTTGACAATATCGCTAGCTGCCGGCGAAACCAAGACCTACTACTTCGACTTCGACAACCTGGCCTATGGTTCAACTTATGCTTTGAACATCTATGCACGCAATAATGTGCCCGACACTCAGGAAGGCTCTCATGTCGACAATATCGTGAGACCCGGCGAATCGATCTACTATGATGTGAAGCCCGGTATCATTTCTTGGACTGCCGATGGTGCTCGTACAGGTGTGAAACCCGTCGAGGGCTATCAGGTGCCTGCCAATGCAGCTGCCGTGAGTCTCGAAGCACTCACCCTGAACAACATCGTTCCTAACCAGAACCCCAACACCATCTACTTCCTCGACGAGAATGCAACGGTTCCTGCAACCCTTAACGGCTGCAACATCGTTAAGGGCGCTACTGCTCAGAGCATTGCACTCAAGGACGGTTATCCCTACTTCACTCCGCTGAGCTTCACCGCTCAGGCTATGAGCTACGAGCGCACCTTCGACAAGGCTCGTCAGGACGGCGTTGCCGAGAACTGGAGCACCATCGTGCTGCCATTTGCTCCTGCCACTTGCTCTGCAGCCAGCAACGCTATGTGGATTGAGCGA
Organism: Muribaculaceae bacterium; assembly: GCA_016287065.1. Classification (GTDB taxonomy): domain Bacteria; phylum Bacteroidota; class Bacteroidia; order Bacteroidales; family Muribaculaceae; genus Sodaliphilus. The sequence continues at coordinate 387 of JAEEVB010000067.1, read as the reverse complement.
TTTGCTCAGGAAGCCGACGGCGTGGTTACCTTCAATCAGGTGAACGCTATCGAGGCCAATGTGCCTTATATCATCGCCATCAACAAGACTGCCAACCTCGTGGGTACTCCCATTACCTGGAGCGCTACCAATGTACTGGTTAAACCCGAACCCATTGCCTTCACCAGTGGTGAAACCTACATGATGGCAGGTACTTATGCAGGCGAGGCCGTTACCGATGCCTATGCAGTGAATGCTGCCGGTTCGGTTGCCAAGTGGGGTAATGCAACTGTTGAGCCCTTCCGCGCTTACTTCACCGAGCTTGCTGCTCTTGAAAGCCACAGCGACATTCTGCTGCCCGGTGAAGCTACAGCTGACGTCAAGCTTGGCGATGCCAACTGCGATGGC
>JAEEVB010000066.1 GCA_016287065.1 Muribaculaceae bacterium | reverse complement strand
GGATTTTCAGTCCATTGCTCTACCACCTGAGCTAAGGCACCATCTCGCGATTAGCGACTGCAAAATTACGGCAAAGTTTTGAAACACACAACCTTTTTGCTCACTTTTTTGAAAAAAATTCATCGGTATTAATCTATAGCGCTGATTTTCAGTCTAATCTAGAACAAGAGAAATATAGGGCGTATTTTATATCATTATTTTTCGTGGTCGAGAGTGCTCGTAATACGGAAAAAATGTGTAATTTCGTCAGTTTTTACGAATGTTCAGTTTTGGCAATGGAGAAACTCTTGCACTACATCTGGCAACACCGTCTGTGGAACTATGCCGACATGATGACCAACGATGGTCGCCGTGTGCGTGTCATCGACGTGGGGTTGCACAACACCGATGCCGGTCCCGACTTCTTCAATGCCAAGGTAGAAATCGATGGCCAGATGTGGGTGGGCAACATCGAGATACATGTGCGAGCAAGCGACTGGAAACGCCACCACCACGACACCGACCCTGCCTACGACAACGTGATTCTGCACGTGGTGCAGAAGGACGATGCGCCGGTCTATCGCACCAATGGCGAGCGCATTGCGCAAGTCGAACTCAGGGTACCGCCTCAGTTCAACGAGCAATATGAGGCGTTGGTCAATGCCAAACAAGATGTTCCGTGCCTGTCACGTATCAAGGAGGTGCCTCGGCTCACTATCACCGAGTGGGTTGAGCGTCTTGCCTTCGAGCGTCTGCTCGACAAGGCGGACCGTGTGCGCCATATGCTGGAACAACTTGCAGGCAATTGGGAAGAGGTGTGCTATATCACGCTGGCACGCACCTTGGGTTTCGGCATTAATAACGACGCCTTCGAACGTCTTGCCCGTTCCACACCACTTAGGCTTCTGGGCAAGCATATCGACTCGCTGCTGCAGCTAGAGGCGTTGCTCTTCGGTCAGGCTGGCATGCTCGACCCGTCGCATCATCCGGCCGATGCCTATTACCAGCAGCTATGCAAGGAGTACCGATTTCTGGCCAACAAGTTCTCGCTCAACCCCATTGACCCTCAGGCGTGGAAATTGTTCCGCATCAGACCGCAGAATTTTCCATATCGCCGCATTGCCATGATGGCGCACTTCCTGGAAGGCGGTTTCCAGCTCATGGCCCGCATCATCGATGCTGCCGACGAGAAAGCGTTGCGTCAACTCTTTGAGGTGAATCTCACGGGTTATTGGGCGCAGCACTACACCTTCGGTAATCCCGTGTCGCAACCCGCCAAGGCATTGGGCAACAGCTCTATTGATATAGTGCTGATTAACACGGTTGCGCCGTTGCTCTATGCCCGCGGCGAACTCACGGGCGACTATGCCTTGACTGAAAAGGCAGTATCGTTACTTGAGGCACTCAAACCCGAGAAGAACTCGATTGTAGATAACTTCGCCTTTGCAGGCATTCCCTGTAACGATGCCCTCACCTCACAGGCGCTCATCCAGCTCAAGCGCAACTATTGCGAAAGCCACAAGTGCATCTATTGCAAGATAGGGCACTGGCTGCTGAGTGAAACGATACATCAAAACAACAACTAAATAAACATTCAAACTATGAAAAGAATTGCTTTATTCTTTAGTGCTGTAGCACTGTTCTGCTCATCGGTTCATGCCGAGCAGATTGTACCTATCAAGTATGGTGACTTCGAGAATTGGATTACCCGTGAAATCAAGGAGTCGGGTATTATTGGTGGCAAGGAAAAGACCGTCTATGCCATTGGTCCTAACCAAACCATTAAAGGTTCTGTTGCTTACACCAATAAGGGTGGCTCGCCTTGGGCTTCGTCGAACATCATGGCGAAGGTGATGGGTGTTACCAAAACCAGCAATGCCGTGTTCCCCGACAAGCACAACGGCGGACGCTGCGTGAAACTCACCACCATGCTCGACCATGTCAAGGCTATCGGCATCATCAACATGGACGTGCTGGTGTCGGGAACCATCTTCCTGGGTGAGATGCTCGAGCCCATCAAGAGCACCAAGAGCCCCTATAGCAAGATGAACATGGGCATCCCCTTCAAGCAGAGGCCCAAATTCTTGCAATTTGACTACCGCGTGGTGGCTCCCGGAGGTGCTCCCATCTATTCGAGTGGTTTTGGAAAGAAGAAAACACTCACAGGTCAGAAGGACTATGCCGAGGTATTCATCCTGTTGCAACGCCGCTGGGAAGACGCCAAGGGCAACATCCACGCCGCCCGCGTTGGCACTGGCCGCGAACGCTTTGGCAAGACCACCACAGGCTGGGTGAATAAGCACCGCATTCCCATCTGGTACGGCGACATCACCGGCCATGCCGGCTACAAGCCCTATATGGGCCTCATCAACAGCAAGGACAAGACCTACTATGCCAAGAACAGCAAGGGCAAAATGGTGCCCATCCAAGAAGAGAAGTGGGACGATGCCAATGCTACCCCCACCCATGTAGTGGTGATGATCTCGTCGGGCTGCGGTACTGCCTATACCGGCACCGTGGGCATGACGCTGTGGGTCGACAATGTGAGCTATGTGCTCTGATACACAGCCGTCTCGCAATATGAAAATTGCCATCATCAACGGCCCCAACCTGAATCTCGTGGGAGTGCGCGAGCCGCACATCTACGGCACCACATCGCTCACCGATTATCTCGAGTCGCTACGGAGCAAGTATCCCAGTGTGGAGTTCAGCTTCTTCCAGAGCAACCACGAGGGTGACCTCATCGACGAGATTCAGATTCAAGGATTCGAGTGTGAGGGCATTGTGCTCAATGCCGGTGCCCTCACGCACTATTCCTATGCCCTTGCCGACGCCGTGCGCGCCGTGGAGACGCCCGTCATCGAGGTGCACATCAGCGATGTGAACGCGCGCGAACCCTTCCGCCGCATCTCGGTCATCAAAGATGCCTGTGTGGCGGTGATTGCCGGCTTCGGTCTCAAGAGCTACGACATGGCAGTAGAGTGGTTTATCGAGAACGCAAACTGACACCATGGACGAAGCACTTGAAGCCTATATTCAATCGCATATCGAGGCCGAGCCTGAGAATCTGCAAAGACTTGATCGCGACACGCACCTGCGGCTGCTCTATCCCCGCATGTGTTCGGGTCACATCCAGGGTCGCCTGCTCAAGATGCTGGTGCGCATGATCGACCCGCTCAATGTGCTTGAACTGGGCACCTACTCGGCCTACTCGGCTCTGTGTCTGGCCGAAGGTCTCACCCGCGAAGGTGCCCACATCGACACGATAGAGATTGACGACGAACTCGAAGATTTCATCCGTGAACACCTGAAGCAGTCGCCCTATGGCAGCCGCATCACCCTGCACATAGGCGACGCGCTCGACATTGTGCCAACGCTGGGCAAGCAGTACGACCTGGTGTATGTTGATGCCAACAAGCGGCACTATCCGCAATACTATGATCTGGTGATGCAATACCTGAAGCCGGGTGGATTCATCATCGCCGACAATACCCTGTGGGACGGCAAAGTGGCCGAACCTGAGCACAAGCAGAGCGACCGCCAGACACAGGGCATCGTGGAATTTAATCGCATGGTAGCCCATGACCCACGTGTGGAGGTGGTGATCGTACCCGTGCGCGACGGCCTCACCCTCATCCATAAGCGCTAATCAGGTTTTTGGAAATAGAATCGGTATCCATTTTTTTTGCTTTTTTCAATAAAACTACGAATAATAATATTTTTTTTATATAAATTTGTGGTTTAGCAACAAGTTTGCACGGTGAGAAGTGGCCCGAGTTTGCCAACTCCGTCGACCTGTTCAAGGCTCTGAACACGGGAAATGCCTATTTGGTTGTCGACAAGTCGCTGCTTGGCAACGACAATGCTTCGCCCGTCAAATTCGACATCTGGGAGACTGACATTCGTGGTGATGTGACCGGGGATGGCAAATTGAATGTCTCAGACGTCACCGCACTCATCAACATCATTTTGGGGATTAGTGATGAGAAATTCGTGATTATTGAAAGAACATTATAAATCGAACTAATTATGAAGAAGATAGCGTTAATCATGGCGATTGCAGCGCTGATGGTGAGTTGCCGTACAACAAGTGGCGTGACCAACGGCATGAGCAAGGCCGAACGTGAGGCCTATGTTGCCGAACAGGTGTATAATGGCTTGAACGAATTACACTATACCATTGAGGTGAGTCACATGACTCAGCGGCGTGGTGGCATGCGCACGTTGTCGGGCGGATATGAACTGGAGATAAAAGGCGACACGGTGATATCATATCTGCCCTACTTTGGCGATGTATATGCCGGCAGAACTGTTCCCTATGGCCAGCAAAAGGGTCTGAATTTCACGAGCCGCATCTATAACTATGCAGCCGTGATGGAGAAGCAGGGCGAGTATCGCATTCAGTTTGAAACCGAGACTGATGAAGACCGTTACCTTTACACCATCCAACTCTTTGACAACGGCAAGAGCTACATCGATGTGCTTGGCGAGAACCGTACCAGTATCTCGTTCATAGGCAATATGAAGATAGCTTATTGAGTGCGGTTGGCTTAAGAAAAGGAGCAAATGTGCAACTTTTTTGCCCATAGTGTGCCATTTTAATCATATAAAATGGTTAACTTTGTGTGCAGTTACAATCATAAAAAACGTATCAAAGAAATGAATTTACTGAAACACTTGTTGTTGCTGCTGTGTTGCTCGGCTGTGCTGACCACAGGAGCCTGTAATAAATCGGAGAATACTGGGAGTGCCGCCGGCCCCGCTGCTCAAGTGACCAAAACGCAACCAGTGATGACGGGTGCCGCCCGCACCGACCAGTATGTGCCGCTGCTCAAGGGCAAGCGCATAGCCCTGTTGAGCAACCAAACCGGCATGGTGGGTAACAAGCACGTGCTCGATGTGATGCTTGAGAAAGGGCTGAATGTGGTAGTCATTTTCTCGCCTGAGCACGGATTTCGTGGCAAGGCCGATGCTGGTGAACATGTGAGTAGCAGCGTCGACGAGAAGACGGGAATTCCCATCGCCTCGCTCTACGACGGCAAGTCGCGATACCCAAGCAAGGAGACGATGGACAAGTTTGACGTGATTGTCACCGACCTGCAAGATGTGGGACTGCGCTTCTACACCTATTATGTAACGATGATCAACCTGATGGAGGCCGCTGCCGAGCACGGTAAGGATTTCGTGGTCTTCGACCGCCCCAACCCCAACGGCATGACTGTCGATGGCCCCATCTTGGACATGAATCTCAAGAGCGGTGTGGGTCGTCTGCCCATTCCCACCGTCTATGGCATGACTATGGGAGAACTTGCCCTGATGGCCAATGGCGAGGGTTGGCTCAAGCACGGCGTGAAGGTGAAGAACTTGCAGGTGATACCCTGCAAGAACTACACGCACCAGACACGCTATCAGCTACCCATAGCCCCGTCACCCAACCTGCCCAATATGCTCTCGATTTACCTTTATCCCTCGTTGTGCTACTTCGAGGGCACGACGGTGAGCCTGGGTCGTGGCACCGACTTCCCCTTCCAGTGCTATGGGCACCCGCAGATGACGGGTTACGACTTCTCGTTCACACCAGTGAGCCGCTTTGGTGCCAAGACTCCGCCGCAACAGGACAAATTGTGCCACGGTGTGGACCTGCGCGGCCTTGACCCCGAGACTGTGATAGCACAAGGCATCAATCTGGAATATGTGATAGATGCCTACAACAACTTGAAGAAGGCTGGTGCGCAGTTCTATCTGAAGAGTAATTTCTTTGATCTGCTGATGGGCAATAAACGCGTGCGTCAGATGATAGCCGAGGGTAAAACCGCTGCCGAAATCAAGGCCACCTGGAAGGAGGGCATCGAAATCTTCAAAAAGCAGCGCCAGCCCTATCTGCTTTATCCCGAATAACTCAACTCATAACTAAAAATTGATAACTATTCACTATTCACCATTCTACTAAAAAATTATGAACAACGCTTGGATTGTACTTGCCACCATAGTTGGCTATTTCATACTCTTGTTTATCATTTCGTGGCTTGCCTCGCGCAAGGCCGACACTTCAACAGCGCTCACCGGTGGCCGGCAGGCACCGTGGTTCATTGTGGCCATTGCCATGATAGGCGCACCCATCTCAGGTGTGACCTTTGTTTCGGTTCCCGGTCAGGTGGCTACGAAGTCATTTGCCTATATGCAGATGGTGCTGGGTTTTGCCGTGGGCTACTTTGTGATAGCCTATGTGTTGGTGCCGCTGTTTTTCAAGCGCAACCTGGTGTCGATTTACGGCTACCTGGAGCAGCGATTTGGAGCGAGCACACACAAGACGGGAGCCTGGTTCTTCTTCGTGAGCAAGATGCTGGGCGCGGCCGTGCGCTTCTTTGTGGTGTGCGTCACGCTGCAGCTGCTGGTGTTTGACCCGCTGGGCATTCCCTTCGTGTTCAACATCATCGTGACCATTGCGCTCATTTTCCTATACACGCTGCAGGGCGGTGTGAAGACGGTGATATGGACCGACACGCTCAAGTCGTTCTGCCTCATCATGTCGGTGGTGCTGTGCATCTACTTTATCGCTAAAGGCTTGGGTTACAACTTGGGCGAGATGTGCTCGGCGATTGCCAACGACGACTCGTCGCGCATCTTCTTCTTCGATAACCCCAAGGAGGGCACCTATTTCTGGAAGCAGTTCCTGGCTGGTATCTTCATGGTGATAGCCATGACAGGACTTGATCAGGACCTGATGCAGCGCACCTTGGCGAGCAAGAACGCTCACGAGTCGAAAAAGGGCCTGATAGTGAGTGGTATTGTGCAAGTGTTTGTAGTGGGGCTGTTCCTGGTGCTGGGCACATTGTTGCTGCTCTACAGCCGCAAGAATGGCATTGAGATACCGCAAAAGACCGACGAACTCTTTGGCAAGGTGGCCTTCCACAGCACTATTCCCGTGGTGGTTGGTGTGCTGTTTATCTTGGGTCTTGTATCGGCGGCCTACTCGGCTGCAGGTTCGGCTCTTACGGCACTGACTACATCGTTCACCGTCGACATTCTCAAGACCGACCAGAAGGGCGACGATGCCCAGTTGGCTCGCACCCGCAAACTGGTGCATGTGTGCATGGCGGTGTGCATGGGTGTGGTTATCTATGTGTTCTATCTGCTGAGCAGTGAGGATGCCATCAGTGCGGTTTATAGCATTGCCAGTTACACCTATGGTCCCATCTTGGGCCTGTTTGCCTACGGTATGTTCTTCAAGGGCAATGTGCGCGACAAGTGGGTGCCCGTTGTATGCATCCTTGCGCCGGTGCTGAGCTGGGTGATGCAGTGGTCGCTCAACAAGTATTGTGACTATCAGGTGGGCTTCGAACTGCTGCTCTATAATGCAGCCTTCACCATCATTGGCCTGCTGCTGTTGCGCACTGGCAAAAAACCTGGAGCCAGCAAGGAGCAAGAAGTGTGATCCCATAAACCTTGAAACCATGGCACGCAGAAACCTTATTTCGGTCTACATCTGGATTGTAGACACTATTCAGCGCTATGGGGCGCTCACACTGGCACAGCTTAACGAGTTGTGGGTGAAATCGTCGGCGGGCGATGGCAATCCCATACCCCGCCGCACCTTTTTCCATTACCGTGATGCCATCGAGGAGATGTTCAACATTTCCTTGAAGTGCAACCGCTCGACCTTTGAATACTATATAGATGAAGAGGAGAGTGAGAACGACTCGCGCATGCAGCAGTGGCTGCTCGACAGCATGTCGATGAGCGGCATGTTAAGCAACTCGCGTGACATCTCACACCGCATTGTGCTTGAGAATGTGCCGTCGGCGCGCCAGTATTTGTCGGTGGTAATCGATGCCATGCGCGACAACCAGCGCATCAAGTTCAGCTATAAGTCCTACAAGCGTGTGAATGCCGTAGACGGCATCGTGATAGAACCTTACTTTGTGAAGATTTTCAAGCAGTTGTGGTATGTGGTGGGCATGAATGTGAAAGACGGTATGATCAAGACTTATGCGCTCGATCGCATGTCGAAACTGGTTATTACTCAAGATACCTTCAAGATGCCCGAGGGTTTTGACCCCGTCGATTTCTTCAAGGACTGCTTTGGCATCACCACGAGCCACACAGCCGCCAAGGATATTGTGCTGCGCGTGTCGCCCACCCAGGCCAAGTACTTCAGGGCCTTGCCGCTGCACCCCTCGCAACAGGAGGAGATTCACGACAGTTATTCGATTTTCTGCTACAAGATGCGCATGACCTACGACCTGAAAGAGGAGATTATGTCGCACGGCAGCGATGTGGAGGTGATGTCGCCACCCGAGCTTAAGACCCAGATTGTGAGTGAACTTAAAAAGGCCCTCTCCAACTACTGACACATCGTGACATGCGGCTGCAAAGTAATAGGAGGCAGGGAGTTGACCCCTGCCTTTTGTCATTAATGCTCTGGTGGTGTAAGTTAGGGCTTATGGTTGAAGATTTGCTGAGGGAGGAGACCGCGTGCCTTCTTGTGAAGGTGGATGAGTGCTGGGATGTTGACCGATAGGATTAAAGTGCCGATGAGCACATAAGTAGTGGAAGGCACAGCGCTATTTACCTTGAATTGCCACAGAGCGATGAGTGTGATGAACATGGTGAATAGCATGAGAATGGTGACGGCCAGCACGATGTTGAAACGTTGCACCGAAGGCGGATAGATGATGGGGTGGGGTTTATCGTCGGGGCTGGGGTGGAGACCACCTGTATGCAACTTGTAGATGACATATCCCGAAACGATGAAGAGCACAAAAAGGAAGATAGACCAGAAGAGGAAGCGGTTCTCGATGCGGGTCATGTTGTCGACCGTGAAGGTCATGGGATAGTTGGTGTCGCTGGGGTAGAAATAGGTGATTGAGTCGTTTTCCCAGTCGTGGAAGGGACTGTAGTGTGTATAGGACTCATAGTAATACACCCGTTTGTGTGCGCAGGCCATGACGCCACAGGAATAGTAGCCGCCGGCATCACGGTGGCGCTCCTTAAAAGCTAGGGCCTCGTGACCGTAGGTCTTGTCTAAGGTTTTGGTGTCGAGGTTCTTGAAATAGGGCAGTTGTGCGTTGAGCTTCTTGATGAGAGTAGGCTCGTGGTTATAGATGCCCTGATACTTCTTGGCAAGTTCAAACACATTGATGTGGATGATTTCGGTCACATTGCCAATGGGTGTGGTGTGTGATTTCTGGTAGGCGCAGAGCAGTTTGCCGCCGCTGCGCTCCTCGAGGCGGGCTTTGAAATCGGCAGGTATGTTGAATTTTTCGAAATCCTCGTTGCGTGGTTCGTTGACGCTGAACAGTCCGTCTTCGTAGGTCGACCAGGGCCCATTGCCCAATCGCTTGTCGGAGTGATAATAGATGGCGACTGAGAGCAGTGAGGTGGCAGCCAGCAGCATGATGGCGAGTAACTTGTGATTGGACGAGGTGTGCCGCCAAAATCGCTTGATGGCAACTGTGAATGATCTTATTTCATAATTCCAATCCATGAGGTGCTCAGTTTAGACGTCGCCTGACAATGACCGAAGTGACCAGTGAAGTGAGGAAACCGATGAACGCTACGAGGGCAAAGACAATGACCACATCGGTCCACTCTACCTGTACAGGATAGGCCTGAATGATGACAGCCGACGGGTCGGCCGATAGTTTGAGCCACCCGAAGGTTTGCTGGCAGAGGCACAGGATGAGTCCCAGAACTATGCCGATACCTGCTCCGATGAGGGCGATAAGCCATCCCTCAAGCACAAAGATGCGGGTGATTTGCTTTTGCGAGGCACCCAAATTGCGCAGGGTGCTGATGCTCTCGTCTTTCTCGATGATGAGCAGCGAGAGGGCACTGATGACGTTGAAGGTGGCAATGATGAGGATGAAGGCGAGCAGCAGGAAGGTAATCCACTTCTCCATATTCACCAGTTTGTAGGACTCGGCTTGCTGCATGAGTCGGTTCTTGACTGTAAATGCAGGGCCAAGCATGGCGTTGATCTGTTTCATGACCTGCTCCTCGTTGGCATCGGGGGTGAGTTTAAGCTCAATCTGTGTAGCCTCGGAGGTGTAGTCGAAGAGTTCGCGGGCCAGGTCGATATGCACGAAGATGAGGTCTTCGTCGTAGTTCTTTTGCTGCAGTTGGAATACGCCACCGGTAAACACCGAGTCGGAGGTGAATGCGTTCATGGGGTCGTTGATGTTCACGCGGCCCTGCCTGCGTGGAGCAAAGAGCTGAATCATGCGCAGGTAACCGGGCCGTGCATTGAGTTTCACGGCAGGCCCAGTACCGATGACGGCGTAGTTCGACACATCATCGCGCAAAATGTAGTCACCATCGATGATGGCGCTCTTGATATCGTTGATGCGAGCATAGTCGTCGGGCACACCCTTGAGGCGCACGGGCATCTGGAAGTCGGCAAAGATTGCGAGTGCGTTGTCTTCAATCACGGGCAGAGCTATCTGCACGCCCGGAACGGTCTTGATGACCTGAATCACGCTGTCGGAGTCATTGATGGTCTTACCCTTGGTGGCGGTGATGGCAATTTGTGGGTCGAGCATCGAGAGACGGTCAGTAATCATGCCGCGGAAACCGTTGAACACGCTGAGCACGCACACCATTGCAGCCGTGGTAATCGCAACACCACCTATCGAGATGATCGAAATGATGTTGACGGCGCTATGGGCTTTCTTGGAGCGCAGGTAGCGGGCAGCTATTTTCAGCGGCAGACTCATGGGGGCAGATGTCGATTATCAGATGTCAGTTATCAGTTATCAGATGTCGATTATCAGATGTCAGAAATTAGTTATCTTCTACTTCGGGTTTGTCGGCAGCGGGTTTGTCGGCCTTGAGCAGTTCGTCGATGTGCTCGATGTAGTCGAGCGAATCGTCGAGGTAGAAGACGAGTTCTGGCGTTCGACGCAACTGGTAGCGCACGCGTTGTGCCAGGTTGTAGCGCACCTGCTTCTCGTTGTCGTTCACGTTCTTGACCACGGCGGCACCCTGATCGCTGGGGAAAACGCTGAGGTA
>JAEEVB010000065.1 GCA_016287065.1 Muribaculaceae bacterium | reverse complement strand
AAAGTGGATGATCAAACAAAATTAAATTTGCAGGCTGGCGATATTACAGGTAGCGATGGTAGCGCCAATACCATTGAAATGGGCAGCCACGATTACTTTTTCACAGGTGGTAAAGGTACAATATCGATCAGGAACTTCTCGCCTCAGGCAAAGGATTGCTTTAAAGGCAATGGCAACAGTAATACGTGCGTGGTATTCTCGGGTGGAGTTGTTACTATAAAGAGTGACAAAGGCTATGCATTTAATTCAACTAAGGCCTATTTCAGAAATGGGTCGGATGCGCGCATTCAGCCCAATGGAAGCAAACAGAGTTTTTACAACAGCATGGTTTCAGCTTACGAGGGGGCAGCGATTCTGGAGCCTTTTGGGGCGTACTCCGACCTGAACAATACCGTGTATAACAGTTCAGGAACAGCAATCACCAATCAAGACATCTACATCAGCAGCAACTTTGTGGCGATTTTCAAGAAGAACTGGTTTGACGATGAAAACTTCTGCCAAGCCTTGCTCAATATCATTCCCAAGGGCTATATCACCAGCAGCGATGTGCCCAACATCACCAGCCTTGATGTGAGTAATAAGAATATCTCGAGCATTGTGGGCATTCAGTGGTTCTCCGACCTGAAAACCTTGGATTGCAGCAAGAATAATATTACATCGTTCAACATCAGTATGCTCAGCAAGCTGCAGACATTCAACTGCAGCTACAACAAGGTGTCGACGATTTATAGCACCTTCCCCAGTTCGCTCACTAACATTAATCTGTTTTCTAACAATCTCACATCGTTTCCGACATTGCCGAGCGGCATACAGAACTTCGACTGCGGACAAAACAAGTTCACTTCTTTGGACATAAGGGGCTATTCCAGCCTGAAGTATCTGCAGTGTAATAACAACACATTGATGACAAAGCTAATCTGTTCCAGCAATGCATTGGTGTTTCTTGATGCGAGGTATTGTGGGGCGATGACACAATTAGATTGTTCTCAAAACAATATGAGCAACGAACTGCTCCTGAACGGGTGTTCTGGATTGACTCACCTTGATTGTAGTAACAATAATCTTTCTACCATTAATTTTGCCGATTGCAAAAATCTGAAGGTCTTGTACTGTCAGAACAATGGGCTCGCCTCGCTCAGCAGCCTGAGCGGATGCACAGCACTGCAGGAACTGAACTGCAGCTACAACCTCTTCACCACGCTGGAGATAACCGGAAAGAGCAACTTTGCTTACTTCAATTGCAATAATAACACAAACCTTCGCACACTCAAGTGCAACAACAATGCATTGATCATGCTGAGTGCGATGAACTGCACATATTTGGAATCGATTGAGTGTCAGTCGAACATACTCACTTCTCTCAGGGTTAAGGGGTGCTACTATCTCTCATCAGTTAATTGCAGTGTGAATCAACTCAAAGAGTCGGCAATGAGCACCTTTGTCGATGATCTGCGCACCATGCCTAACGATGGCCAAGGCATCTTGAAAGTTTTATATCCATCAAATTCCTATGAAGGCAATGTGTTCACCAATTCTCATGTGGTTACTGCCCGCAATAAACGATGGTATCCTAAGAAATATGTCAATAGCGCCTGGGTGGATATTGTTATCAAAGGCGATGTGAACGGCGACGGCAAGATTAACGTGACCGACGTCACCGCGCTGGTGAACATGATTCTGGGCGTCATTCCCAAGAATCTGGAACTCGGCGACATAAACGGCGACGGCAAGTTGAACGTGACCGACGTCACCGCCCTGGTGAATATTATCCTCGGACTAGGATGATGATTGGCTCAGGTGCCCTCTAGCCCTTCTAGCCTTTCAAGATAGTCTAGCAGGGCTAGAGCATCTGAAAAATTGAGAACTGACAACTAAAACATAATAATAATGAAAAAGCTATTGACACTTTTTGTAACGATACTGACGGCACTTACTACCAGTGCCCTAGATTTTGAATATGGAAACTATAAGTTTACAACCATCAGTTCCACAGAAGTGGAGTGCAAGGGTTTCACGACATCGGCAAGCGGTAGTGTTACTTCCATAAACGTGCCCGGACAGGTGTGGAACGCCAGTGAGCAGAAACGCTATCAGGTGAAGCGCATTGCGGCTAGTGCATTTGCAAACCAGACACAGGTCACTTCGGCCCATGTGTGCTATGGCGTGGAATCGATTAACAACTATGCGTTCCAGAACTGTACAAATCTCGGATCTGTATGGTTGCACAGTTCTGTGTCAACCCTTGGCATTGCCGTGTTCTCGGGTGATACCAAAATGGTGAAACTGTGTTTTGCAGGGGAGAAGCCTTTCTATTGCTCCTCATACAGTTTCGAGGGAATGAGTCGTAGCACGCAACTGGTTGTGGCGACACAGCGAGGCGTGAATGCATGCAAGAAAAATTCTGTGATTTCGTCGCAGTTTCCGTCAATTGTGTGGAATTTAGATGCAGCCGACATTGCGATGCCCGATGGTTATTACTATAATGTGACAAAGGGCCAAACACTCGATGGAAACTATGGCGAAGCAAAACTCATAGGTTTCCACTTAAGTTCCTCCAGCACTACGGGGATGCTCAAACCCAATAATTCAGTATATGAAAGTGGAACATATAGAACCGACTATAATGTGACTGCGATTGATGACAGCTGCGCCTTGGCCAATACGCAACTGAAGATTCTTGATTTGAGCCAAGTCACTCATCTGACGAAAGTGGGAATAAGTGCATTTGAAGAATGTACTAACCTGACCTCCGTGAAGATGGGAGGCAATGCCTTGATAGGCAAGTGGGCCTTTGACGGCTGTACTGCGCTGACCAGTGTCGACCTGAAGGGTGTGTATAAAATCCAGAACTACGCATTTAGCAATAATACTGCTCTGACCACAGTTGAAATACCCTCAAGTTTAACTGAATTCAATGTGTTGTCATTTAAAGGAGCAAGCCGGCTTGCCAGTTACACGGTGAACAGTGGCAGCACACTATTTTCGGCCTATCAAGGTGTTCTCTACAACAAAGATAAGACAAGATTGATTGCCTGCCCTCCGCGCTGCACGATGGGTGGAGCAGAAGTGGTGAAACTGCCTGCAACGGTGAAGGTGGTGGGTGCCTATGCGTTTGACAGCAACACAGTGTTGAAATCCATAGAAATCAATGATGGCGTGACCGATATTCAGGAACAGGCATTTGCAGCTATGCCAGCCCTGCTTACCATCAGAATTCCCGAGTCGGTGACTAAAATAGGCTCAGAGGCTTTCAGTGATTGCACTAGACTGGGTGAGATTCACACACAAATCACCAATCCCGCTAATGTCACGTTGGGTGACTATGTGTTCTATGGTGTGCCCAAGAATACCTGCAAATTGTATGTGCCCAAAGGTTCGCTCCAACTCTACAAGAAAGCCGCTCAATGGAAGGACTTCCTGAACATTGAAGAGGAAGGCGGTCTCAAAGGCGATGTGAACGGCGACGGCAAGGTGAATGTGAGCGACGTGACCACGCTGGTGAACATGATTCTGGGCGTCATTCCCAAAGATGAGGCCAGTGCCGACGTGAATGGCGACGGCAAGGTCAATGTTTCCGATGTGACCGCCCTCGTCAACATCATCCTCGGCACCAGCTAGTTCTCGTTGCTTTCAGGATTCGGGTTGAGTTGACCAAGGTACCGCCCACTTGATTCAATTATTGCAAACAGTTGTATCTTTGTAACCGTTATGACACGAGAAGAACTGATATTAGACTGCCGCTATTATAATGGCGAGGAATATCCTCCAGAGAATGTTAATTCATTGTTTTGGGGTTATGAAGAAGTGTGGGTCAAGTGGATGCTTGAAGGAGACACACATATCGAAAAACATATCAAGTTCTATACTGAACAGTATAATCTTCCAGATTTGTTGCCTGAAGATGGCACACCATTAGGATTGAAGGCAATATTGTTCAGTCGTTATGATTATTGGGGTGGAGGTTACGGTGGGGGGCCCAACTACGGCAACGAATTCAAGAATTGGTATCTTGAGAATTATGTAGCAAAAACCAAGACACATCGGCAATTACTGAACAATCAGTAACTCAGCCCGATACTTTTCGGTTGAGCGTGAGCCGATTATCCAACCCCAAGCAGGGGGGAAGTGTAAGGTCAATAAAAATATTGACTTGCTGCTCCTTTTTCACTTTAAAATTGCATAAAATTCTTGCAAATTTAAAATCCAACTTTAAAATTACACAAAAAATTTGCAAATTTAAAATCCTGTATTTAACTTTGCAGTCGAAAAAAGACAAAACGCAATGATTAAACGCACACTAGAAGAGAAGATTAATGCTCTAGCCAAACAGTATCCAGTCATCACCTTAACAGGTCCAAGACAGTCGGGCAAGTCAACCTTGCTCAAACACTCTTTTCCCGACTATACTTATGTGTCGCTTGAAGATTTGGATATGCGCACATTTGCCTCCGACGATCCGCGTGGCTTTCTTAACACTTATCCTAACCACACCATCATCGATGAGGTGCAGCGTGTACCAAGCCTGCTATCATACATACAAACGCATGTTGACAACATGGATGAAACGGGCATCTATATGCTCGCTGGATCACAGAATCTGCTCTTGTCCGATGCCATTGGACAATCGCTCGCCGGGCGTACTGCCGTCCTCAAACTTCTTCCTTTTTCTCACACAGAATTAGACAATGCTGGGCTACTACCTGCGAGCGTGAACGATGAAATATTTTATGGATCTTACCCCAAAATCTTTGACAAGCACATCGCGCCTCAAAACTATTATCCTAATTACATAGAAACCTACGTAGAACGCGACGTGCGACTGCTAAAGAATATCGGAAATCTGAGTTCATTTATTCGCTTCATCAAGCTATGCGCTGCCCGCATTGGACAACTCCTTAACATTTCATCACTTGCTAACGAGTGCTCTATTTCATCACCAACGGCGGTTTCATGGCTCTCAATTCTCGAAGCCAGTTACATTTGCTATCAGCTCAAGCCTGACTGGAACAACTACACCAAGCGGCTCGTGAAGTCTCCCAAATTATATTTCTATGATACCGGACTCGCATGTGCACTGCTCGACATTCACTCTGCGTCGCAGGTCGATACACACTACTTGCGAGGCAACCTTTTTGAGAACATGGTCATTAACGCTTTTGTCAAGGAAGCATGGAACAAAGGACAACAAACTGACTTGAGATTTTGGCGTGATAGTGCTGGGAATGAGGTAGATCTGCTAGTTTATGGCAATGGTAGCACACAAGCCTATGAAATCAAGTCATCTTCCACTTTCTCAACCGACTTTTTTAAAGGCCTGACTCGATGGGCTGCACTATCGGGAGTTGGCCCAGACCATCTGAATGTAATATATAATGGCAATAATGCGTTCAACACTTCTAGCGGGAATCTACTTCCGTGGGAAACTTTACACTTATCTATCAATGATTATTAATCCATTCAAACTGCCATTTATTATTTTAAAAAAAAATTGATTTTTGGTATTTTTTATTTATCTTTGTAAGTTAAACTTAAAATTATTGAAACAAATAACGAGCTTTAAGATATGGAGAACAAAGAAATACAGATTCCGGCCGAATTTGCCGACATAGCGCCCATCAGCGACAAGGAGTTTCACAACGAGATGTCGATCTTGGTCGAGGAACCCATGTTCAAGCACGTCATCAGGATGGTGGTGCCCGACTACAAATACAATCAGCTCAAGCACATACTGCTCGCCCTCAACACCAAACAGGAGTTTCAGGCCAAGGTGATGAAGCCCTTTGTCGATGGCATCATCAAGAAGACCTCGGCGGGTCTCACCACGAGCGGTCTTGAGGACCTCGACCCGAAAATCCCCTATTTGTTCATCACCAATCACCGCGACATCGTGCTCGACTCGGCTCAGCTCAGCTATACCCTGGTGAGTGCGGGGCGCGACACCTGCGAGATTGCCATTGGCAACAACCTGCTTGCCTACGACTGGATCAACAAGCTGGTGAGGCTCAACAAGAGCTTTATCGTGAAGCGCAATCTGGGCCGACTGCAGACGCTTGCTGCCGCTATTCAGCTGTCGAGCTACATCCACTTTGCCATTCAGCAAAAACAAAGTTCGGTGTGGATTGCCCAGCGCGAGGGCCGCTGCAAAGACAGCAACGACCGCACACAGGAGAGCCTGCTCAAGATGCTCACCTATGGCAACCGCGAGAAATCGTTCGTCGAAAGCCTCAAGGAACTCAATATTGTGCCCATCGCCATCAGCTACGAGTACGACCCCAACGACTACCTCAAAGCCAAGGAGTTCCTGCACAAGAGCAAGGACCCCAACTTCAAGAAGTCGCAGGACGATGACCTCGAGAGCATGCGCACCGGCATCATGGGCTACAAGGGGCAAATTCATTATGCCTTCACACCCTGCATCAACGAACAGCTCGACAGGATTCCCGCCGACCTCGACAAGTTCCTCGTGCTCAGGCGCGTGTGCAACATCATCGACAACGCCATTCACAGCAACTACAAGATTTTCAAGACCAATTATATGGCGCACGACATGCTCTTCGACGACAAGCAGTTTGCCGACAAATACACGCCCGAGGAACTCGACGCCTTCAAGAAGTATCTGAGCGAACAAATCAGTAAGATTGGCTCGGAACTGAACGACTTCGACCGCTACTACATGTTCTACCGTATGTTGCAGATGTACTCCAACCCACTTACCAACCAGTTAGAAGCCCTCAAGTAGTTTCATGAAAATATTCTTCATCCCGTTCTTTATCGCGCTGCTCATCATTGCAGTCATCGACTGGTTCATTTACAGGCGACTCAAGAAATCTGAACGATGGAAACCCAAGTGGCGCCACATTCATCTGGCCACGGCTTTGCCGCTCACTGCAGGCATGGTGGGCTTGGTTTGCATCCCCCACGATGCCGTTTCGTCGAATGTGCTCAAGTGGATCATGTGGTTCCTCTTCATCTACTATTCGTTCATCGCCATCAAAGTGATTTCCCTCGCCATCTACTCGCTATCGTGGGTCAAGTCGCTACCCGAAAAAGGAAAGAAGTTTGTGCGCTTCACAGCCTATGCCTCGATGGCGATTTTGGCCGTCATCCTGTTCTTTGCTGTGGCGGTCACGCCCTACCGCTACGAGGTGAACCGCGTGACCATTGAATTCGACAATCTGCCCAAAGCCTTCGATGGCTATACCATTGCACAATTCAGCGACGCACACCTGGGCACCTATGGCAGCGATACCGCTTTCGTGGCCCGTTATGTGAATGCCATCAACGACCTCAAGCCCCACCTCATTTGCTTCACTGGCGACCTCGTGAACCGTCGCACCAGCGAAGCCAAGCCCTTCATACCCTTGCTCAAGCGTCTCTATGCACCCGATGGCGTGCTCACCATCCTGGGCAATCACGACTACGACGACTACGCAGCCTGGGAGACCCCTGCCGAAAAAGAGGTCGACCAGCAGGCCCTGTTGCGGCTGGAAGAACAGTGCGGCTGGACGCTGGTCAACAACAGCCACCTCTACCTCAAGCACGGCGACGACAGCATTGCCGTGATAGGATGCGGCAACTTTGCCGGCAGCAGCAAGCATAACCCCTCCTACGAGCAATTTGCCACCTCCTACCCCAATCTCAACGACAGTTGCTTCAAGATTCTGCTCCAGCACAATCCCGAGGCATGGCGTGCACAAGTGACGGGCAAGACCAACGTAGACCTGACGCTCTCGGGACACACTCATGCGATGCAAATCATGCTCAGCATCTTCGGGCACCGCCTGTCACCTGCCCGACTCAAGTACAAGGAGTGGGGAGGACTCTACGACGAGGGCCGACAACACCTCTACGTGAACATTGGCATGGGAATGGTGGGCGTGCCTATGCGCATGGGCGCAACCCCCGAAATCACCCTTATCACACTCAAGCGCAAATAACCCGAAATTCCCACTTTTCCCATATTTCCCACATTTCCCAACTTTCTCAACTATCCCGCTTATCCCCTATGGCCGATAAAATCTCAACCCTCATCTCTCAAGAACTCAATTTGCCCCTCAACCAGGTGACCAACACCGTGAGCCTGCTTCGCGACGACAATTCAATCCCCTTCATCAGCCGCTACCGCAAGGAGGCTACTGGTGGACTCGACGAACTTGCTATCCAGTCGATTGAACAGACACTAAAATACTACGAGGAACTGCAAAAACGCAAATCCACCATCATCAAGACCATCGAGGAGCAGGGAAAACTCACCGACGAACTCACCACACGCATCATGAACTGCTATGATGCCAATACGCTCGAGGACATCTATCTGCCATTCAAGCCCAAACGCCGCACCCGTGCACAAGTGGCCCGCGAACATGGATTGGAACCTCTGGCCAAGATTATCATGGCACAACGCGAAAACAACGTGGAAGGTCGTGCTGGCCAATTCGTTAACGACGATGTGCCCGATGTGCAAGCCGCCATTAGCGGGGCACAAGACATCATTGCCGAGTGGGTGAGCGAGAACGAGAGCGTGCGCAACAGCATACGCCGCAGTTTCAGGCAAGAGGCCATGCTCATCTCGCACTTCGTGAAAGGCAAGGAAATTGAGGGGCGAAACTATGAGAACTACTACGACTTCAAGCAACCTCTGCGCCGCGTTTCATCGCACCAGCTGCTGGCTATCAGGCGTGGCGAGAGCGAAGGTTTCCTGAAAGTGAACATAGAGATTAACGACGAGCGCGCCATCGACAACGTGTGCCGCATTGTGGTGAAAGGGAACAATGAGGCATCACGACTCGTTGAAGAGGCAGCCGAAGACAGCTACAAGCGACTCATCCGCTCGTCCATCGAGACCGAGTTTGCCGCCCAGTCGAAGGGCAAAGCCGACGATGAAGCCATCGACATGTTTGCTCAGAATGCCCGCCAGTTGCTCTTTGCACCGCCGCTGGGCCACAAGCGCATCCTGGCCATCGACCCGGGCTTCCGCACAGGCTGCAAGGTAGTTTGCCTCGACGAACAGGGCAACCTCCTGCACAATGATGTGATCTACCCCACTGCCCCCACCTACGATATCGAAGGGGCCACCCGCAAGATGCATCATCTTACCGAGGTCTACAAGATTCAGGCCATCGCACTAGGCAACGGCACGGCAAGCCGCGAGACCGAGCGTTTCCTGAAGCGCATCCGATTCCGCACACCTCTCGACGTGTATGTGGTGAGCGAGAATGGTGCATCCATTTACTCTGCATCTAAGATAGCGCGCGACGAGTTCCCCGACAAAGATGTAACCGTGCGCGGTGCTGTTTCCATTGGCCGCCGACTGCTTGACCCGCTTGCCGAACTGGTGAAGATCGACCCGAAATCGATTGGTGTGGGCCAGTACCAGCACGATGTGGATCAGGGCAAGCTGAAAGATGCCCTCACCTTCACCGTAGAGAGTTGCGTGAACAGCGTGGGTGTGAACATCAACACCGCATCAAAGGAGTTGCTCACCTACGTCTCAGGCCTGGGACCTGCCCTGGCGCAGAACATCGTCAAATACAGGGCCGAGAACGGTGACTTCACTTCTCGCGATGCCATCTTGAAAGTGCCCAAACTGGGTATCAAGACCTTCACACAGGCTGCCGGTTTCCTGCGAGTGCCAGAGAGCGGCAATCCGCTCGACGACTCGGCCGTGCACCCCGAACGCTACGCGCTGGTGGAGAAGATGGCGAAAGACTGCGGATGCACGGTGGGCGAACTCATCAACGACAAGGAAAAACAAAAGACCATCGACATCAAGCGATATGTGAGCAACGATGTGGGAATGCCCACACTCGTCGACATCATGAAGGAACTGGAGAAACCCGGCCGCGACCCGCGCTCGAGCGTGCAAGTGATAGAATTTGACGAGAGCGTGCACGACATCAAGGACCTGCGCCCAGATATGGAATTGAACGGCATCGTCACCAACATCACACAATTTGGTGCCTTCGTAGATATCGGCATTCACGAGAACGGACTGGTGCACGTGTCACAAATGAGCAACAAGCGCATAGAGAGCCCCGCCAAATTCCTGAAAATCAACCAGCACGTGCGTGTGCGTGTCAAGGATGTAGACCTGGAACGCAAGCGCATCGCGCTCAGCATGAAAGGGGTGGAACAACCTAACTAACAAAGCCTCTCATGGTCATTACTTGCATAGGACATAGCGGATTTGCCATCGAAACCGAAGATGCCACACTCATCTTCGACTACTATCACGACCAGCAGCATGTGCTGCCCCCCATACTGGAGCGGGCCAAGCGCATCTATGTGTTTGTCACTCACGGGCATCAAGACCACTTGAACCGTGACGAGATTCTTGACTGGCACAAGCAATATCCTGTGGAGCAATATATTATGGCAAACGGCTGTCGGCACAAGATCAGGCATGCCATGAAGTCCAACCCCATCCCTGCCACCTTCATTCATCACGATGAAGATTACAGCTGCCCCGTGATGGACGTGCACACCTTCGACTCGACCGACGTCGGCGTGTGCTTTATGGTGAACATCGGTGGCAAAACCATCTTTCATGCCGGTGACTTCAACTGCTGGCACTGGAAAGACAACTCCACCCCGCAAGAAGTGAAGAAGGCTGTGGGCGACTTCCGCGCCATTCTGCGCACCATAGCAGCACACACGCAAGTCATCGATGTGGCAATGTTTCCGGTCGATCCAGCAATGGGCACCGACTTCGGCATGGGCGCCCGCGAGTTTACCCAAGCCATCGATGTGAAGCTGTTCATCCCTATGCACACGTGGGGTCGCGATAAGCAGGCCACGCAGTTTCATCTCTACCGCAACCCCGAGCGCGGCGAGTATCTGCACCTGCCCGCAGGAAACAGTATTACCCTCATTTAAAGACAAATAAACAATCTATTTATATCATTATGGAAAAAGAAAACGCCAACCAGCCGAAACGACCCATCTCAACACGTACCAAGGTGTTGCGCATCAGTGCCATTGTGCTGCTCATCGCCTCGATTGCCTATGGGATAATTCCTCTGGATTTTGATAAAAAA
>JAEEVB010000064.1 GCA_016287065.1 Muribaculaceae bacterium | reverse complement strand
GGCACGGGCGTAGTGCTGCAGCAGCAGAGCATGGGTCTCTCCTCCTCACTCAATGTGGGAGCACAAATTGCCTATAAGCAGAAGCTGGGCAAGGGCATTCTCACTGTGGGCGCACAAGTGGGATTCATTCGTGAAAGTTTCAAGGGCGACTCAACATACATTCCAGATACCGACCAAGCCCACACCAGCGTTGGCGAGGACGAGGCCATTCCGCAGTCGACCGTGACTGGTAATGCC
This sequence comes from Muribaculaceae bacterium, assembly GCA_016287065.1. GTDB lineage: Bacteria > Bacteroidota > Bacteroidia > Bacteroidales > Muribaculaceae > Sodaliphilus. The sequence continues at coordinate 10,946 of JAEEVB010000064.1, read as the reverse complement.
ATGGACCTGAGTGCAGGCGTTTTCTACCAGCACAAGTGGTTTTGGGTGGGTGCGTCGGTGGCACACATCACCGAGCCCAGCGTGACGCTCAAGACCGAGGGCGATGCCGAGAAATTATACGAATTTCAGCAGGGTCGCATATATTATTTTATGGCCGGAAGCAATATTCCGATAAAAAATACGTTATTCGAGATACAACCCTCTATTTTTGTCAAGACCGATGCCCAATTTTTCCAGGGCGAGGCAACGTTGAGGGTGCGATATAACAAGTTCCTGTCGGGAGGTGTAGGCTACCGTTACAAAGATGCCGTGAGCCTCATGATTGGAGCCGAGTTCAAGAACTTCTTCATCGGGTATTCCTACGACTACTCGACATCGGCCATCTCAAAGGCCAGCAGCGGCAGTCACGAAGTGTTCATGAACTATAACGTGAAACTGAACTTAGGTGAGAAAAATAAAAATAAACATAAGAGTATTCGATTAATGTAGAATATGAAAAAGTTAGTCATTTATATCTTTACGGCAGTATTTGCCACCACACTTGTCACCTCGTGCTTCTCTGGACGCCGATCGGCAAGTGCCTCGGGTGGCGAAGTAACCGGAGTGGGAGCCTACACGACCTCAGAGGCCACACCTTACGGTATGGTTCTGGTTGACTGCGGCTCGATGAAAGAAGGTCCGTCGCAGCGCGACTCACTGTGGGGCATCGACTCGGTGTCACGCGGTGTGTCGGTTGATGCTTTCTGGATCGACGAGACCGAGGTATCCAACTCCAAGTACAAGCAATTCGTCTATTGGGTTCGCGACTCCATCATTCGTGAACGTCTCGCCGACCCTGCCTATGGAGGCAACGAAGAGTTTAAAATTGAAGAAGACAAGGAGGGTAATCCTGTGACCCCGCATCTTGACTGGAGCAAGAACATCCCCTGGAAGAACCCCAGCGAAGATGAGGAACGCGCCATCATGAGCGTGTATCGCATCAACCCCATCACAGGTGCCAGGGAACTCGACCATGAGCAGATGAACTACCGCTACGAGGTCTATAACATGACCGAAGCGGTGAAGCGTCGCAACAGGCTCAACCCCGAGCGTCGCGACTATAACACCGATCATGCCGTCGACACCGAGAATCCCATGATCAGCAAGGATACCGCCTATATCGATGACAACGGCCATATCGTGCGCCAGACCATCACACGCCCGCTGCAGAGCCAGTTCGACTTCGTCAACACCTACATCGTGAACATCTTCCCCGATACCACATGCTGGGTGAACGACTTCGAGAACTCCTACAACGAGCCTTATGTGCGCATGTACTTTGCTAACGGCAACTATAACAACCATCCCGTAGTGGGTGTGAGCTGGGAGCAGGCTAACGCCTTCTGCCACTGGCGTACCGAGTTCCTCAAGAAGTCGCTCGGCAAGGAAGGCATCTACATCGAGCCCTTCCGCCTCCCCACCGAGGCCGAGTGGGAGTATGCTTCCCGCACCGGTATCGACCGCAACCGCTATCCATGGGAAGGCGACCTGCCTCTCACCGAAGATGAAGGCTGCTTCTATGCCAACTTCAAGCCTATGGAAGGCAACTATGTGAAGGACGGCAGCATCATCACCTCGCCCGTAGGCACCTATCAGCCCAACGACTTTGGCATCTATGATATGGCCGGTAATGTGAGCGAGTGGACGTCGACCTCCTACACCGAGAGTATCGACCGCATGACCAACGACCTCAACCCCGAGTACCGCTACAATGTGGCCAAAGAAGACCCCTACAAGATGTCGCGCAAGATTGTGCGTGGCGGTTCGTGGAAAGACGTGGCACACAACATTCGCAGCGACATTCGCATGTGGGAGTACCAGAACGAGCAGCGTTCCTACATAGGTTTCCGCTGTGTGCGCACAAAAGTGGGATATACCAAAGCTAAACGTAAACAGAATAAATAACACACGGCGCCCTAAACAGGTGCTTCAAAGCAGAATACAACAATGGGAAAGATTAAAAAATATAAAAATGTTGTGGAGCGTTTCCTTTCGGGTGATGCCGGACAGCGTTTCTTCAACTTCGCCTACAGTATAGGTGCCGCAGTGGTTATCTGGGGTGCTCTGTTCAAGATTCTTCACCTGCCTGGTGGCAATACCCTGCTCAGTATCGGTATGGGTACCGAGGTGTTGATGTTCATTCTCACGGCCTTCGACCGACCCGAGAAACAGTATAAATGGGAACAAGTGTTTCCAGTGCTGGCCTCCAACGACCCCGAAGACCGTCCCGACTTTAATGGTGGAACGGGCATTGTGGTAACTGGAACAGGTGTTGCCGGTCAAGAGCAGGCCGACCCCTATGCCGTGGATGCAGCCCAGGCCAAAAGTGCAGTGGGACTGCCGCAGGGCATAGAACTGTCGCCTGAAGACACGCAGTCGCTCACCGAGAGCATCGCCAAGATGTCGGCTGCCAGCGACCAGTTGTCGCGCATGGCCGAGCTCACCGATGCCACTCAGCAGTATCTGAGCCAGATGGCATCCATCTCAGAGCAGATGCAACGCCTCAACGACACAACCTCGGCACTCAATCAAGTGTCGGAAACACTGCTTGGCAGCTATCGCGCCATTACCGAGAACAGCGAGAGCATCACACAGAGTTCTACGGGCTATGTGGAGCAGATGGAGTCGCTCAACCGCAACATTGGCGGTCTGAACACCATCTACGAGATTCAGCTCAAGAGCATCTCGTCGCAACTCGACAGCATCGACCGCGTGAACCGTGGTTTGAAGGACATCCGCGACATGTACGAGAAGTCGGCTGCCGAGAGCGCACACTACTGCGATGAAACCGAGAAGATGGCCCGCTACATGAAGCAGCTCAACAGCGTGTATGAAAAGATGATCAAGGCCATGACCGTGAATATGTATCGCCCCATGGGCGGTCCAATGCCAGGTGTAGACCTGAGCGATAACAACGACAATCTTGATTAACGAACAAAGTAACTCATAATCAATGGCAACCGCAAAAAATCAGACCGTCGGCCGCATGTCGCCCCGTCAAAAGATGATTAACCTTATGTATATCGTCTTGACTGCCATGCTCGCCCTCAACGTCTCGAGCGAGGTGATGAACGGTTTCACCCAGGTCCAGTCGGGCTTGCTGCGTTCAAACCGCACCATCACGGCCCGCAACCAGGCCATGCTCGAACAGATTGCGGCATTCAACAACAAGTTTCCCAAGCAGGGCAAACAGTGGCTCGATTTGAGCACGGATGTATGCGCACAGACCGACAGTCTATACAACTATATCGACGCACTCAAGTTAGAAATTGTGCGGAAAGCCGATGGACCCAATGCCGATATCAACAACATCATCAACCAAGACAATCTTGATGCAGCCTCGGAGGTGATGCTTAAGGCCACCGGCGGTAAAGGCAAGATTCTGCACGAGAAAATCGATAAATACCGCAACTATATCTTGTCGATTATCGAAGACCCACAAAAGAAGGACGCCGTGCGCACGGCTCTCGCCACCGACCCCTACAAGGCACCTGGCATTGCAGCCAACCAGAAGTGGGAAGAAACCATGTTTGAGAACATGCCCACCATCGCAGCCATAACGCTGCTCACCAAGCTGCAGAACGACCTGCGCTTTGCCGAGGGCGAGGCACTGAACTCGATGTTGTCGAACCTCGACACGGGCGAGTTGCGCGTTAACCAGCTCGAAGCCTTTGTTGTACCCCAGTCGCGCATGGTGATGCGTGGCACCAAGTACTCGGCCAACATCGTCATCGCCGCTATCGACACCATGCAGCGTCCCCGCGTCTATGTCAACGGCCACATGCTGGGCAACAATCGCGGTCTGTATGAGGTGACTGCATCACAGTCGGGAACCTACGACTACTCGGGTTTCATCGAGGTCGTGGGCCGCGACGGCTCGGTCACTAAACGCGACTTCAAGTCGTCATATACCGTGTTCGATCCCCTTGCTACCATCTCGGCAATGATGATGAATGTGCTTTATGCCGGTATCGACAACCCCATCTCCATTGGTGTGCCAGGTGTGCCCAGTTCGGCCATCTCTGCTACCATGACCAACGGCTCGCTTGTGAAGAGCGGCGACCACTGGGTGGCCCGTCCGGGCAAGGTGGGCACCAACTGCGAAATCACCGTGACGGCCGAAATCGACGGCACCCGCACCAATGTGGGTTCTACCACCTTCAGGGTGCGCAAGCTGCCCGATCCCATGCCCTTCATCACCTATAAGGATGCCAATGGCCAGTCGGCACGCTACAAGGGTGGCCGCCCATTCTCCAAGGGCTTGCTCCTTGCCGCTGCCGGACTTGATGCGGCTATCGACGACGATATGCTTAACATCGACTACCGCGTGGTAAGTTTCGAGACGGTGTTCTTTGACTCGATGGGTAACGCTATTCCCGAAGTATCGGCTGGCGCCAACTTCTCAGAGCGACAAAAGACCGCCATTCGCCGCCTGCAGCACGGCAAGCGCTTCTACATTTCCCGTGTGAAAGCCACCGGCCCCGACGGCATAACCCGCGACATCGCGCCCATGGAAGTAATCGTGAATTAATAACACATACAGTTGAAACTATATAATTTGTTGAGATATGAAGTTCTCTAGATTGATATTAACAGCCTTGCTCGTTGCGATGACCGCATCGGTGGTCAATGCACAGGTAGTGCGCCGCAAAGACGCCGACAAGGCAAAAGACAAGAAATCGGGCACCCAAGTCACCGAGCGTCAGCAGTCGTTCTACGAGGTGAAGGAACCGAGCGATGCCGACCTCCAGTGGATGAAGGTGATTTATCGCCAACTCGACCTCACCAAAGGCAAGAACCCTGCCCTCTACTATCCCGAGGAACCCAACGAAGACGGCCAGAGCCTCTTCTTCATCATCATGCGTCTGCTTGCCAACAACGAGATCAAGGCCTATGAGTACCTCGACGGACGTGAGATGTTCACCGATGAGTTCCAGATTAAGGTGGGCGAGATGCTCGACCGTTTCCACATTCTCTATTCCAATGCCAAGGGTAGCACCGAGAAAAACCCGAAATACAGCATCGAAGATGCCGACATTCCGGGCAACGAGATTCTCAGCTACTACATCATTGAGAAGTGGGAATTCGACACCCGCTCCAATAGCATGAAGGCGCGCGTCGAGGCCATCTGCCCTGTGCTCCACCGTCAGGACGAGTTTGGAGGCGAAGCCATCCGCTACCCTATGTTCTGGGTGAAACTTAACGAGATTCGCCCCCACATGGCACAGCAATATGTGTTTACCGACGACGACAACAACCTGCAGCGCTATAACCTCGACGATTTCTTCAAACTCAACATGTATAGCGGCGAAATCTATAAGGTGAAGAACCTGCGTAACCTCTCGCTGCGCCAGCAGTTCCCCGACGAAGAGGCCTACAAACATGCTCAAGACAGCATTGAGGCACGCCTGCGCATGTTCGACAAGAACCTGTGGGTTCCTTCGCGCGAAGAACTCCTTGCTCAGAAGGGCGACAAGGCCGAGGATGGCGAGGAAGCCACCGAAGGCACTGAAGAGACCGAAGCCACCAAGGAGAAAGCTAAGGAAGAGAAAAAGAGCGTGCGCACCACCAAGCGCGGTTCGTCCAAGTCCGATTCTGGCAACAAGAAAGCGCCCAAGGTCAAGAATCGCACCAAATCGTCGGGCGGTTCATCGGGTGCCACACGCAGTGTGCGTAATCGCAAGCGCAAATAATTGCCTTATTATCCCATCATCACAAGCGTGGTGTTCACTCCAACCGTGAGCGCCACGCTCGTTTTTTCAGCTGATTGAAAAAACAGTTCACAGAGCAGTGGGATTAATCGCAAAAGTAGGGCAGTTTGTCGGTAAAAAAGGCTCAAAAGTCTATCTTATTTGTGCACGCAGAAGTAAAGCAGTAATTTTGTATCGTGAAAAATTACGCACAAAAACACATTTAGATATGAAAAAGATATATAGGCACATTATCCTTATTGCCACCCTCGTCGTGGGTGTGGCTGCTAATGCCGCAAGCAACATCAATGGTCTGCTCGTGGACGCCAACGACACATTGCCGCTCATCCAAGCCACCGTAAAGCTGCTCAAGACCGACAAGGACAGCACCCTGGTGAAGGGCGTGGTGACCGACGATAACGGCGTGTTCAACATCAAAAAGGTTCAGCCCGGCCACTATTACCTGAAGTTCAGTTACATTGGCTATCACGATATGGTGAAACGTGTGAGCGTGGGCAATGACGGCCGCGATGTGAACATGGGCGTGATAGAGATGAGTAACAACACCGTGCTGCTCAAAGAGGCAGTGGTGGTGGGTATCAAGACTCCCATCACCGTAAAGGAAGATACCGTGGAATTTAACGCCGACACCTACAAGACTCAGGCCAATGCCGTGGTCGAGGACCTGCTCAAGCGCCTGCCGGGTGTGGAAGTGGGCAGCGACGGCAAAATCACGGCCAATGGCAAGGAGGTGAAGAAGATACTTATCGACGGCAAGGAGTTCTTTAATGACGACCCCACTGTGGCATCGAAGAATATTCCCGCCGATATGGTGAACAAACTGCAGGTGATTGACCGCAAGAGCGACTTGGCCCGCCTCACCGGCGTTGACGACGGTGAAGACGAGACGGTAATTAACCTCACCGTGAAGAAGGGCATGAACAACGGCTGGTTTGGCACCGTGAACATGGGTTACGGTACCGACAAACGCTATGCCGGCAACTTCATCGCCAACTACTTCAACAATGGCAATCAGTTCACCTTTATGGGTGGCGGCAACAACACCAACAACCTGGGCTTTGGCGACGGCGGTCAAGGACGCTTCCAGCGCTTTGGCGGCGACCGCGGCATCACCGAGTCGCAATATGTGGGTCTAAACTTCAATGTGGGCACACAGGACAGTGAGAAACTGCGCGTGGGCGGCGATGTGATGTACTCGCACAGCGACCGCGATACCCGCACCACCCGCGAGCGCCAGTACCTGTTTACCGACTCGTCGAGTTATGAGTTTGCCCGTTCGCTCTCGCGCGACAAGGGACACAACATCAGGGGCGACTTCAAACTCAAGTGGCAGCCCGACTCGTTCAACACACTCGACTTCAGCCCCGAGTTCTCGATTAACCTGAGCGACAGCTACAAGAACGACTCTTCGAGTACCAGTGCCGGCGACCTGGCACGCACGCTGGTGAACAGCAGCTTGAGCAACTATAACAACGATGGCAAGAGCTACGAGTTCCGTGGCCGTCTCATCTATAACCACAACTTCGCCAATCACCGTGGCCGCAGTTTCAGCGTCTTCGCGCGCTACTCCTACAGCAAGGTGAACGAGGACGGCAACACCTACACGCACAACCGCTACTTCTTGAAAGATGACCTTGACGAGACCATCGACCAGATCTACAACAACCACCGGCGCACCAACAGCGTTGTGGGACGCCTGTCGTGGACCGAGCCGCTGGGCGATGTGAAAAATGCGCGGTTCCTCACCTTTGCCTACCGTGGCGACTACCGATTCAGCCGTGCCGACAAACTGGTGTATGACATCAACCGCGCCACGACCGACGGCATCAGTGCCTCGGACATGAACTACACCATGTTCGACATGCTGCGTGACCAGAACTTCCACGACTATATCAATGAGAACTATAGCGACTATGCGCTCACCGATGGTGCCGTGCTCTCGCAACTGCTTGAATATGACCTGGGACCTGAGATGAACCGCATTCTTAACGAGGACCAGAGCAACCAGTTCCGCAACACCTTCTTCAATCAGAGTTTCGAGTTTGGTTTCCGCCAGGTGCGCAAGGCCTATAACCTGAACCTGGGCTTCTCGGTCAACTCGGCCATGTCGAAGAGTGAAGACCTGATTAACTCGGCACGCAACATTCCCTCGCGCTGGGTGTGGACCGTGGCACCCTTTGCCCGCTTCCGCTACAAGTTCTCGAACAGCCGCAACATGAACATCGACTACCGCATGCGCAGCAGCCAGCCCTCGCTCACGCAGTTGCAGCCGGTGGCCGACATCTCTAACCCGCTGAATATTGTTGTGGGTAATCCCAGTCTGAAACCCACCTTCACGCATCGCTTCAACTTCCGCTACAGCGACTTTAACCAGGAATCGCAGCGCAGCATCATGGCGATGCTGGGAGGTTCGTTTGAGCAGCACAGCATCATTTCCAAGACCATTTTCGACCCCACTACTGGTGGTCGCACCACTACCTACGACAACGTGAACGGCGTGTGGAACGCTATGGGCATGAACCTGTTGAGTTTCCCGTTCGGACGCTCCAAGACCTGGTACTACACGCAGCACACCTTCTTGCGTTACGCGCAGACCAAAGGTTTTAACAACGAGGAACTCAATACCAGTGGCTCGTTCATGGTTGCCTTCTCGCCTGGTCTGGCCTTCCGTAATGGTGTGTTTGACCTTGAAATCCGTCCGCGCTACAACTTCCAGACCACACACAACACCGTGATGAAAGCCAGCAACCGCGATGTGCACACCTATGGCGCCATGTTCAACGGCACCTACAGCGCACCCTTCGGGCTGGTCATCAGCACCGACCTCACCTACAGCGCCACCTCGGGTTACGCCGCTGGCTACGACACCAAGCAGTGGCTGTGGAACGCCTCTATCGCCTATCAGTTCCTGAAAGGCAAGGCGGCCTCGATCCAGCTGAGCGTGTTCGACATCCTGCAAGACCGCAAGACGGTGAACCGCAATGTGACTGCCAACTATATAGAAGATGTGGCCTACAACTCGCTCACCCGCTATGGCATGGTGACCTTCACCTATCGCTTCTCGACCTTCAAGAAAGGCGAAGAACCCAAGAACCGCAACGACGAGTGGGGGCCTGGCGGCTTTGGTGGTGGCCGTCCCGGTGGTGGCCGTCCCGGCGGTGGTCGTCCTGGCGGAGGCCGTCCCCCCTTCGGTGGTCCGAGATAAACGCTTCATGACACAAACAATAAATCCCTGGCTGAATCATCAACCAGGGATTATTTCATTGCGTGAGCAAGCGATGCTTGAAATCAAGCAAGTGTGAGTTTGAAGTCGCTCAGTAGGTCGTTGAACTCGGGATGACGCTTCTTGATATCTTCAATCAGCTCTCGCTCGGTCATTATTTTTGGAGCGGGCATCGACTCGTCGAGCACCACGCTCAAAGTAATATCATCGTTACTCAGTTGCTTGCGCAGGAATTCGAGGATATGAGGCAACGCATTGTTCATGAAACCCACTTGGCCCACGTTCTGCACGGTGATTTCAAACTCATTGTCGCCTATGCGCTTGGGTTTAGATATGCGCATCGTGTTGATAACAAGATGTTCGTGCGGATGCTTGTCGATGTAGTCTTGCCAGACGTCGAGCAATTGCTGGTCGGTATAGGACTGATGTTTGGCCTCATAGGTGTCATGGGTAACAGGTGCCTCGGCAGTGGCGCTGCCAGTAGCCTTGATGCTGTCGTGTGACTTGCCACCACCCAACACGTCACTCACCATCACACGCGTTGTGGCAATGTTAGTGCGCTTGGCGGGAGCCTGTTTGGCCTCGAACATGGTGGCAGGGTGAGGAGCCTCTGGTATTTCAGGTTCGGGCGCCGCTGATGGCGCAGGAGCGGGCTTTGCCTGCGGCTTAGGGGCGGATTGCTGCGGTTGCGGTGCAGGAGCTGCCTGTTGTGGTGGTTGTGCAGCGGGCTGACGTGAAGCAGCGGCTTGTGTAGCGGCAGGCTGAATCTTTTTCAGTCCCTGACCTGTAGCAGCGGCGGGAGCCGGTTGGGCTATAAGCTGCACTATCTTGATGAGGGTGAGTTCTACCAGGAACTGCTTGTTCGACGCATCGCGGTAGTTCAGGTCGCAGGTGTTGCACAGGTCCATCGCCTTGTAGTAGAACTGGGGGGTGAACTTGGCAGCCTCCAGCACATAGCGCTGTGCCACGTCGTCGTTCATTTCCAGCAAGGGTGCTGTGCGAGGCGAACTCGCCATCATCAGGTCGCGCAGGTGCTGGGCCAGTCCGTTGATGAAGAACTGGGCGTCGAAACCGTGGTCACGAATTTCCTTGAAGACGAGCAGCGTGCTGGGCACGTCGCCAGCCAGGAATGCCTCGTCGAGCCTGAAGTAGTAGTCATGGTCGAGCACATTCAGATTGTCGATGGTGCTCTGGTAGGTGATGTTGCCCTCGCTCGAAGCCGACACCTGGTCGAAGATGGAAAGGGCGTCGCGCAGGGCCCCGTCGGCCTTCTGCGCTATGACGTTGAGGGCGGCATTCTCGGCCTGTACGCCACGGTCCTTGGCTATGTACTGCAGCTGCGCCACGATGTCGGGCACAGTAATGCGTGCGAAGTCATAGATCTGGCAACGAGAAAGAATGGTGGGAATAATCTTCTGCTTCTCGGTAGTGGCGAGAATGAAGATGACATATTCGGGAGGTTCCTCAAGCGTCTTCAGAAAAGCATTAAACGCCTGTGAAGAGAGCATGTGCACCTCGTCGATGATGAACACACGGTAGCGGCCCACCTGCGGCGGAATGCGCACCTGGTCGGTAATGCCACGAATATCTTCGACCGAGTTATTGCTGGCGGCGTCGAGCTCCACAATGTTGTAGCTGCGCTGCTCATTGAAGGCACGGCACGACTCACACTCGTTGCAAGGCTCGCCATCGGCACTCAAATGCTCGCAGTTGATGGCCTTGGCAAAGATTCGGGCACAAGTGGTCTTACCCACGCCGCGAGGACCGCAAAACAAGTAGGCATGCGCCAGCTTGCCACTGGCGATGGCGGTCTTAAGCGTGTGGGTAAGCGCATTCTGTCCCACCACCGTGGCAAAGGTGGCGGGGCGATATTTGCGCGCCGATACAATGTAGTTCTCTTTCATGCGATGCGAAAGCCGCAGGTTACACGGTGAGAATTTCTTTCTCCTTGGCGGCAAAGATCTCGTCGATCT
>JAEEVB010000299.1 GCA_016287065.1 Muribaculaceae bacterium | reverse complement strand
CCTTCCACTCGTCGCTGTAGCCGTTGCCGTCGAAGCGGATGGGCTTCCAGGTCTTGATGTCCTCGCGCAGCACGTCGATGATGGCATGGTAGGTGGCGCTGTGGCCGGTGCCCGACAACTGCTTTTCGAGGTCGGGAATGCGGGCGTCCACACGCTGCTTGAAGTCGGCCAGAGCTTCGGCCACGGCGCTGTTGAGCGCTGTCATGGCCGAGGCGCAGTTGGCCTCGGAGCCCACGGCACGGAATTCGAAGCGGTTGCCCGTGAAGGCAAAGGGCGAGGTGCGGTTGCGGTCGGTGTTGTCGAGTAGCAGTTCGGGTATCTGCGACACCTTCAGGTCGATGGTTTCACGCTTTTTAAATGCAATGTCATCGTCTTCACTCATCTTCACAAAGTCGGCAAGAATCTTGCTCAGTTGCGAACCCAGGAACATCGAGATGATGGCGGGCGGCGCCTCGTTGGCTCCAAGTCGATGTGCATTGGTAGCCGACGAAATCGATGCCTTGAGCAATGCGTTGTGCCGGTACACCGCTGCCATCACGTTGGCCACAAAGGTGATGAACTGCAAGTTCTCCTTCGGGCTCTTGCCAGGGCGGAACAGTTCCACGCCCGTGTCGGTATTCAGGCTCCAGTTGTTGTGCTTGCCCGAACCATTGATGCCGGCAAACGGCTTCTCGTGCAGCAGCACCCTGAAGTGATGTCTGCGAGCCACCTCGGCCATCACATTCATCAGCAGCAGGTTATGGTCATTGGCCAGATTGGTCTCTTCATATATCGGGGCCATCTCAAACTGGTTGGGCGCCACCTCGTTGTGACGGGTCTTGGCGGGAATGCCCAGCTTGTGGCACTCTATCTCCAGATCGAGCATGAACTCCTCTACGCGCTGCGGTATGGCACCAAAGTAGTGGTCCTCGAGTTGCTGGTTCTTGGCGCTCTCGTGCCCCATCAGGGTGCGTCCGCTCATCGCCAGGTCGGGACGGCAGGCATAGAGTGCCTCGTCGACCAGAAAATACTCCTGCTCCCAGCCCAGATTCGAAATCACATGCTTCACCTGCGGGTCGAACAGCTGCGCCACGGCAGTGCCCGCACGGTCCAGACTGTTCACAGCGCGCAACAGCGGCGTCTTGTAGTCGAGCGACTCGCCCGAGTAGGCAATGAAAATGGTGGGAATACACAGTGTGTTGTTATGGATGAAAGCTGGCGACGAGATGTCCCAGGCCGAGTAGCCGCGCGCCTCGAACGTGTTGCGTATGCCACCGCTTGGGAAACTCGAAGCATCGGGCTCCTGCTGTACCAGCAGCTTGCCTGAGAACTCTTCGATTACACCGCCATCACCATCGTTCACGATAAACGAGTCGTGCTTCTCGGCAGTGCCGTCGGTCAGCGGATGAAACCAATGCGTGTAGTGGTTCACGCCAAGGTCAATCGCCCACTGTTTCATGCCGCGTGCCACCTCGTCGGCCACGTCGCGGCTCAAGGGCTCCTTGTTGTCGATAGCATCCACCAGGGCACGATAAATCGGCTTTGGCAGATACCGCGACATCGCCTTGCGGTTAAACACTTTCTCGCCAAAGTACTCACTCGGCATCTTGTCGGGTATCGCAACTGAAACCGATTCCCTGTTAAATGCCTTCTCAACTTCTCTGAATCTCAAATAGGCCATAAATCTCCCTTACCTAAAGCCTTCTGTCGGCTAAAAAACATATTATCATCTTCACAGCTTCATTCACGCTGCGAAGAAAACGCAAATTTACCATTTTTTTAAGACATGACAATGAGAATAATAAAAAAACACACCAAGCAATTCTGCAAGTAGGCTGAAATAGAGCATTTTGAAAAAAAGGATAAAAATTAAACGGCAAAAATGTTGCACGTTTTGCAAAAACGTCGTAACTTTGCAGTCGCATTTCACGAAATGCTTTGTTCAAAACATGATGGCGGGATAGCTCAGTTGGTTAGAGCGTCGGATTCATAACCCGGAGGTCTCGAGTTCAATTCTCGATCCCGCTACCTGAAAGAGGGAAGTCAAGCATCTGGCTCCCTCTTTTCTTTTTCCACCCCACCCTAAACCCTAAACCCTAAACCCTCAACATTTATTTGCTTTTTTCTCGAAGTAGCAGTAAATTTGCATCACTATTGCAAAGACAAACATTTTTCAAGACGATAAATCATTTATCATTTATAGGAA
>JAEEVB010000298.1 GCA_016287065.1 Muribaculaceae bacterium | reverse complement strand
TTCTTGGAGAACTCGATAGCTCAGTTGTGTGGCAGAAATTAAGTGGCAAAATAGCCTTTTGGCCAGAAAAAGGCATCATTATTTGTGGGAGTGGAAAAAAATGCGTAATATTGTGGGGCAAAGCAATAGGCGAATTATTAAACCATTTATATATATACAATGTGTGCTATGAAAAAGACTATGTTGGTGCTTGCGGCGCTGTTACTGTTTGCGGCGGCTGCCCAGTCACAATCCAAGAAACCTGTGTTTACTACAGTGAAGGCTAATGCCATCACACCTGTGAAGAATCAGAATAAGAGCGGCACGTGCTGGTCCTATGCCACGTGCGCCTTCATTGAGGGCGAGGTGCTGCGTGCCAAGGGCAAGACGCTGGATCTGGCCGAGATGTTTGTAGCGAGTAAGGATTATGTAGATTGTGCCGAATATCACGTGCGCATGCACGGCAACAGCCGTTTCTCCGAGGGAGGTTCGTGCGACGATGTGCTGTCGGTCATCCGTCGCCATGGCATCTGTCCCGAGAGCGCCATGCCGGTGCAGGGCATGCTGCCGGGCGACACGCTTGCCAACTTCAAGGAATTCTTTGGTTTGCTGGAGCCCTATGTGAAGGCCGTTGCCTCCAGCGAAAGCAAAAGACTCTCACCTCGCTGGAAGGAGGGCTTGCAGGGCATCATCGACAGTTATCTGGGCAAGTGTCCCGAGAGCTTTGTGTATGAGGGTAAAACCTACACGCCACAGAGTTTTGCCGCCTCGCTGGGCTTGAATTGGGACGACTATGTGAGCATTACCAGCTTCACCCATCACCCGTTCTATGAGGGATTTGTGATTGAGGCACCCTACAAGTGGCGTCCACGCCCCAGCTATAATGTGCCCCTCGACGAGATGATGAATATCATCGACACTGCACTCGACAAAGGCTATAACGTGGCCTGGGGCGGTGACGTGAGCGAAGTGGGCTTCACGCGTCGTGGCCTGGGCATTGCTTGCCTCAACGACAGCGATTTTGCCAAAATGGGCTTCGAGTCGCCCGAGCTGGAGGTGAGCCAGGAGCTACGTCAGGAGCGTTTCGACAACTGGCAGAGCACCTACGACCACGTGATGCTCATCTTTGGCAAGGCCAAGGATCAGAACGGCCGTGAATACTATATGGTGAAGAACTCGTGGGGCACCAAGAGCAACGATTTTGAGGGTATCTGGTATATGAGCCGCACCTACATGGCCCTCAACACCACCTACATTTTCCTGAACCGCAACGCCTGCCCCGCCGCAACCTTCAGAGGGAAATAAGGGTTAATCGAGGTTGACGATGGTGATGCCGGCGCCGCCGAACTGGACGTGTTCGTCGTGGTAGCTGCTGACGCCAGGCACGGTGTTAAGGTACTGGCGGATTACATCACGCAGCACGCCTGTACCGGTGCCATGCAGGATGCGCACCTTGTGTGCACTGAACTGTATGGCGTCGTCGATGAAGTAGGTGATAGCCTGCACAGCCTCGTCGGCACGCATGCCACGCACATCGATGTCGGGCTTGAACTGCAGTTGTCGTGAGCGTATCTCGCTTGAGGTCGCGTTGCTGATCGAGGCGGCCTCCTTCACCTTGGTGGCTTGCTTGAGGGTGCGCTGCAGTTTCCCGGTCTCGACGCGCGTCTTGAGATTACCGAACGCCACGATGGCATATTTCTCGTCGATAGAGAGGATGGTGCCCACGGTATTGCCGTCCTTGAGCATTACATTGTCGCCCACGGCCAGGGGAGCACCCATGTCGGTCTTGGCTTTCTCGGCCTTTTTGCGAGGTTTGGGCTGTTGCTTGGGCGTGAGCTGCCGGATATGTTCGGCCGATTCACCCTCGTGCTTGCCCTGTTGCAACCGGCGCTTGAAGTCGTCGAGCTGTTGTCGCACCTCCTTGGTTTTCTCTTTCTCGGCCTGTATCTCACGAATTTCTCGTATGGTGCGCTCGACTTGGGCATTGCTCTGGTCAATGATGTCTTGAGCCTCGTTGCGAGCCTGCTTGATGATGCTGCGCTGTTCCTGCTTGATGGCATCGAGGCGGGTGTTGAAGTCGTTAATGATGGCATCGAGGCGTTTTTCCTTCTGATGAATGTCATAGCGCTTGTTTTCCCAGTATTTGCGGTCGCGAACGATATCGAGCAGGTACTTGTCCATATTAATGTAGTCGCTGCCCACAATCTCGCTC
>JAEEVB010000063.1 GCA_016287065.1 Muribaculaceae bacterium | reverse complement strand
TATCAGCCCTATAACAGCTATGGCTACGGTTTCTTCATCAACCAGCGTCCAGGCCACCACCGCATCGTGTATCACACGGGCGACAATGGCGGTTTCACAATCTATGCAGGCAAGGCCCCTGACGACGATGTGGTAGTGCTCATCTTCTCGACCCGCGACAACATCGACCGCATGGGCATGGCTGCCCGCGTGTGGGACCTGCTTGAACAGTATCAGTTCGTAAACAGATAAACACACAAATAAACATGAAACAGCATTCTTTTTCGGCCATCATTGTGTGCCTGTTGCTCGCCATGGGTCTTGAATCTCGTGCCGAGTTTATAGGCGGCCGTACCGACTTTCGTGACGAGACCATCTATTTTGTGATGACAACCCGTTTCTATGACGGTGACTCGCAAAACAACACCTACTGCTGGGATGGCATCAAGAATGCTGCTCAGCAAGACCCCGAGTGGCGCGGCGACTTCAAAGGACTGATTGAGAAACTCGACTACATCAAGGCATTGGGATTCACTGCCGTGTGGGTGACGCCTGTGGTGCAGAATGCCTCGGGCATGGACTACCATGGTTATCATGCTATGGACATGAGCAGTGTGGACAAGCGCCTGGAGAGCGACGATTGCCGCTTTCAGGACCTCATTGATGCTGCACACGCACGAGGCATGAAAATCGTTCTCGACATTGTGCTCAACCACACGGGTAATTTTGGCGAGACCAACCTGTGCCACCTCTTCGACCGTGACTGGACCAAGCCCCAGAGCGACATCAAGCAGTGCATTGTGCCCTTTACCATCTCGCAAGGTGGACTGCTCAATGACAATTATATGAATTTGCCCTCGGGTCAGCAGTATCAAGACCGCCTCAGCAAGATGAAGAATACCGATGGGGTGAACCACGACAGCCACAACCTGTGGCACCACTATGGCAATTTTAATTGGGATGAGCCCAATCGCTGGTGGGCGCAGATTGCTGGCGACTGTGTGGACCTGAACACCGAGAATCCCGAAACTTACCAGTACCTCATTAACTGCTATGGCTCGTTCATCAAGATGGGTGTAGACGGGTTCCGTATCGATACAGGTGGTCACATGAGCCGGCTTACCTTCAACAAGGCCATCGTTCCTGCATTCCAGCAACTGGGTGAGCAGTATAAGCACAAGCGACTCAATCAGTGCCCCTTCTTCATGTTTGCCGAGGTGTGTGCACGTGTGCGCGAAGTCACCTATCGTGGTCAGCCATCGCTGTCGCCCTATTTCTACACTTGGCAGAGCGATGCCAGTCTGCTCAATGCCTGGAACAGCGACCCCAGCTACTGGCAAGGTGTGGAGGTGTATGAGAGCACAGATCCCGCTACGCTCGATAATCAGCGCCTGTGCCTCACTGAGCACAGCAATGCCGGCAGCGAGAGCACCCAGCCCCATAGCAACAATGCCACTCTGGATGGTAACAATTATCATACGCCCGACTACAGCGAGAGCAGTGGCTTGAACGTGATTGACTTCACGGCTCACTGGAACTACCAGAGTGCTCAGAACGTGTGGGGCATATTTGACAAAGACTATCTGTATAACGATGCCACCTATAATGTGATGTATGTGGACAGTCACGATTACGGTCCCGATGCCGACACCCGCTTTAATGGCGGAACTGACCAGTGGGCCGAGAACCTCTCGCTCATGTTCACTATGCGTGGCATTCCTTGCTTGTACTATGGTAGTGAAATCGAGTTCCGCAAAGGGAAACCCTGCGACCGTGGTACCAACGATGCACTCACCAATACGGGGCGAGCTTACTATGGCGGTTACATCAAGGGTAACGTCAGTGCCACCGACTTCGGCGAGTTTACAAGTGCCAGCGGCAATGCCCAGGCCACACTTGCTCAACCTCTTGCAGCACATCTGCGTCGTCTCAACAAGATTCGTGCCGCTGTGCCTGCCCTGCGCAAGGGACAGTACAGCAAGAGCGGTTGCTCCTCGAGTGGCGGTTATGCCTTCAAGCGCCGCTACACCAGTGGTGACATCGACAGTTATGCCTTGATAGCCCTCAATGGCAAAGCTACCTTCACAGGTGTGCTTAATGGCACCTACACCGACTGTATTACCGGCGATGTGAAGCAGGTGACCAACGGCACCCTCACCACACCCGCCTTCACGGGCAAGGGCAACCTGCGCGTTTATGTGCTCAACGGTCCCGGCAAGGTGGGTGACGACGGCCCCTACCTCTATACCAGCACGCCTGGCACGCTGCCCACGCTGACCTACGACGGCACACAGGAAGAGGGTGATCCCAACACGCAGTATATCGTGAATGGCCAGGGCGGTGGTACCATTCCCGACCTCGATAGCCTTGAGGTGTATACCCCCACTGTAGAGAGCGGCGAACTGTGCGTGTTCTATGAGGCACCCACCAATCGTAGCATTGTTACCGTGTGGGCCTGGAACAGCACCACCAACTTCACGGGCGGTTCGTGGCCAGGCCAGAATGCCTTCCTCATGGGCAAGAACCAGGATGGCTCCCGACTCATCTTCAAGTGGACCTACAACGATACCTGGACGGCATCCAATATGCCCACAGGCCTCATCTTCAGCACCGCTGGCAGTGACCAGACTGCTAATCTAGTATTCAAGAATCACGGTTATTATATCGACGGTGTCTGGGATCACGAGGTGACTGAAGTGGTCGATGATGCGCCCACGGTGAGCGTCAATCCCCCATCAGGCACCTATGCCGACGCCGAAGCGATTGATGTTACCATCACGGCCTCGGTCAACACGGCCACCATCGTCTATACCACCGACGGAACAATGCCTACAACCACGAGCACAAGTGCCACGGGTACGGTAACACTCCATTTCACGACCAACACCACGCTCAAAGCAGGCGTGCTTTATGAGGGCAGAGTGCGCAATGTCATTAGTTGTGAGTATATCCTCAATCCCCCGACCGAGCACACTGTCACCGTGTATGTCAAGGATCCTACGGCAGCTCCTTGGAACTGGACTTCGGTCTACTACTGGGCCTGGAATGACAGCGGCAATCTTTGTGACCATAACTCGTGGCCTGGCGATGAGTGGACCACCACCAAGATGATCAAGGGCGAGAAGTTCTACTACAAGGGATTCACGTCGACCGACGATAATTTCTCGTTCAACTTCATCTTCAGCCAGAACGGTTCGCCGCAGACGGTGGACCTGGGCCCCTACAGCAAGGATGTGTACCTTGAGCTCGACACATTCAGCAGCAAGTGGACCGTGAAGGACATCACCGACCAGTATGCATCCTTAACGGGTGACGTGAATCTTGACGGCAAGGTGAATGTGAGCGACGTAACCACCCTCATCAACATGATTCTGGGCGTGATACCCAAAGAAGAGGAACGCGCCGACGTGAACGGCGATGGGCGCATCAACGTCTCCGACGTCACCACCCTCATCAACATCATCCTTGGCATCATCACAACATAAACGTACTCACATAATTCTACACTTATCAAACATCACCAACATGAATTTTCGTAAGATATTAGTAACACTGTTTTCCTTGTTCATTTGTTGGGGAGCTGATGCGGTTCCTGCCATTCCCACCCCTCAAAAGGTAGCTCAGCCCAATGGCGAGGAACTTACAGTACGAATCAAGGGTGATGAGTTTCACCACTACATGACTACCGTTGATGGTTACACCATCGTAAAAAACCAGCAAGGCTACTACACCTATGGCTCCCTTGTCAACGACGAGGTGGTGGCATCCAAAATCGTGGCTCGCGATGCCAATCTGCGCTCGGCTGCCGACAACATGTGGCTCGAGTCGACAGGCAAGAATCTGCGTTCGGCAAGCAAGATGCAGCAAGGCAAAAAGTTGCGCGTTCAGCGTGATGCACTGCCCTCGCTCAAGAGCATCAACTACAACAATTTCCACGGACTGGTGATTCTTGTGGAGTTTAACGACTCGCATTTCACCCGCAGCGATGTTCAGGATTTCTACAACAATATGATTAACCAAGAGAACTACAGTGGCTACACCAACGAGGACGGCTCGCCCAACGCCTATGGTGCTTGCACTGGCAGCGTGCGTGACTACTTCAACGATAACTCCAATGGCATGTTCATACCACAGTTTGATATTGTCGGCCCAGTCGAGGTCGACTACTCGGTTAATCAAGGAGACCAGTATGCCTACAACATCTTCCTCAGTGCAGTAAAGAAAGCCAACCCTTTTGTTGATTTCAGCCAATATGACATCGACAACGATGGCGCTGTTGACCTCATCTACTTCATTTATGCCGACACCCCTTCAAGTAGCGACAGTAATAGCCCAAATCACATCTGGCCACACCGCTCGAGTTTCTATTCATATACAAAATTTGACGGCAAGTACGTACGCGACTATGCCTGCTCGGCCGAGTACATCTATGCAAAGAGCTATGGAATATTAGACGGTATCGGCACTATTTGCCATGAGTTCAGCCATGTGCTGGGACTCCCCGACCTCTATGACACCGACAATACTGACGACGCCATCAACGGTGAGGCACAACATCCTGGAGAATGGGAGCTGATGGCTGGTGGCAATTACCAGAATAATGCCCGCACCCCAGTGGCCTATAGCCTCTACGACCGCTATTCTGCTGGCTTTGCCAATTACAGGATCATCTCGACCGTAGGCGACTATGAATTGAATCCCATTGGCTCCACTGGCGATGGTTACATCTTGAAGACCAAACAAGACCATGAGATATTTCTCATCGAGAACCGGCAGAAGACCAAATGGGACATGTACGCACCTGGACATGGAATGTTGGTGGCCCGTATGGACTCTACCGATGCCAACGTGTGGTCACACAATGCCGTCAATGATAATGCAACACGCCTTTATTATGAACTGCTCCGAGCTGGAAACTCATTGTCATTTCAGTCGGCAAGCGATGCGTTCCCTGGGACCAAAGGCGTGACGGTGCTCTCCAACAACACCACGCCAAACCTTAAAACCTATGGTGGCAGCCGAAGCGATTGGGTGCTCTACGATATACGCGAGGAGGGTGATGTGGTGAAATTCAAGGTTAAAAGAGACGGTGATGTGAACGGTGACGGCAAGGTGAACGTGAGCGACGTAACCACCCTCATCAATATGATTTTGGGTATTATACCGATGGATAAGGATTTAGGCGATTTGAATGGTGACGGCAAGGTGAACGTGAGTGATGTCACCACCCTTATCAACATCATCTTGGGGGTTGTCGTCGCATGAACAAACACACATTAGATTTTTTTTGATGTGAATATTATATTTTAAAACTATGCAGAAGTATTTGCGATTATTCAGTCTGTCGTGCATCATCACACTGACAACGCTGTCGGCCATAGCTGCCGACGAGCAGCTATCGGTTGCCAGGCGGGTGATGAATGCCGAGCACCCTATCACTAAGGTGATGGCCGACGAGTTCTTGTCGGTCTATGCTCAGCGAGGTGGGGGATTTGTTGTCATGACTGCCGACGAACAATCGCCCCGAGTTTTAGCCTACTCTACCACAACACAACTGCAGCCTGGTAGCGATAATCCCGGTTTTAACTGGTGGTTGCGCTCTATTCGTCAGGCGCTGCAGTCTAAGGGTGCACATCAGTTCAAAACCACTAAGCCCGACCCCGACCGCTTTGCCCCGCGCATCGATTCGCTCATCACCACCTTGTGGGGGCAAAGGGAACCATTCAAGTTCATGTGCCCGTTCGACACCTATTTCCCCGACCGCTCGCTTGATGGCACCTATCAGCCCGACATGGGGCACTTCTCGGTGGGGTGTGTAGGCACTGCCATGGCTCAATACATGAACTACTATCGTTTCCCGCTGCGCGGAGTGGGGCAGGACTCGGTTGTGGTCAACTATCCCGCTAAAGATGTTGTGTATCGTGTCGACTTCGAAGAGGGTGTGTATGACTGGGACAATATGATCGACGACTATCAAGGTGACTATACCACCGAGCAGGGTATGGCTGTGGCAAAACTCTGTTACCATTGCGGTGTGGCGGCCCAATCCCTTTATAATGAATATGGAGCCGGGTCGAACGATCAGAAGTGTCTCGAAGCATTCCGAAAGCACTTCAACTATAACGACACGGCACGCTACATCGTGCGCTCAAACTACACTGAACCAGCATGGATGGAGATGGTTTATACCGAGCTGAACAACGGGCATCCTATCTTATATTCTGGTAAAGACATCAACCTGAATGAAGGCATCTTAGCTGGACATAACTTCATCATCGACGGTTATGACGAGAACGGATTGGTGCACGTCAACTGGGGCTGGTACGGTATTGAAAACGGCTTCTTCGACATAGCACTGCTCAATCCTGTTCAGTACACCTACGATGACTGGCAGGCTATGTACGTGGGGCTATATCCTAATAGAGAACCTCTCGTGGGCGATGTGAATGCCGATGACAAGGTGAACGTATCGGATGTCACCTATCTCATCAACATGATTCTGGGTGCTGTGCCGCAAGACATGGAGGTGGCCGACCTCAACCATGATACCAAGGTGAACGTGAGCGATGTCACCTACCTCATCAACCTCATCCTTGGCATCCTGTGACCCTCACATTGCTGCGGCAGGTACTGATTTCAAGAAACACTAGAATAAGAGAAAGGGTGTCGGCTACAAGTAGCTGATTAGGCGCTTTCTTGCCTCTTGCTCCGGGTCACTATTACCGAGAAAAGCATCGACAACAGCAGAATGCCGAAGATGACTGCCAAACTGACTGGTGTGGGTATCTCGATGTGGGGCATATTCAGATTCAGGGCCATCGCAGCGCCAAGGCCATTGATGTATTCGTCCATGGCCAGCAGCATCTTTAACCCCACAAAGATGAGGATAATGCCAAGCCCATACTTCAGGTAGGTGAAATACCGGGCTACTGCAGCCAGTGCGAAGTACAAGGCTCGCAGTCCAAGAATGGCAAAGATGTTGGAGGTGAGCACAATGAACGGGTCGCGAGTGACACTGAACACGGCAGGAATGCTATCGACGGCAAAAGCCACATCGGTGGTCTCGATGACCAGCAGCGCAACGAAAAGCGGTGTTGCCATGCGCTTGCCGCCCTCGGTGATGAAGAAGCGGTCACCATGCAACTTGTCGGTAACGGGATATATCTTACGGAACCAGCGCACAATGATGTTGTGCGACGGGTCGGACTTTTCGTTATCGTTATGCTTGAACATTTTCGCTCCCGTATAGAGCAGAAACAGACCAAAGAGGCCTAACACCCACTCAAATCGTTCTACCATTGCGGCACCGGCAAAAATGAAGATGCTACGTAGCACGAGCGCACCGAAGATGCCCCAGAAGAGCACCTCGTGCTGATACTTGCGGTCGATGCCGAAGAACGAGAAGAGCATGAGAAAAACAAACAGGTTGTCCATCGACAACGACTTCTCTATCAGGTAGCCAGCCAGGAACTCCATCGCCATCTCATGAGAATTGACGGGATAGAAGAAATAGATACCTGCACAAAACAGCAACGACACGCCAATCCAGACTGCCGTCATTTTCAGTGCCTCTTTCACATTCACCTCGTGTTCGCCCTTGCGACCGAACATCTTCAAGTCGGCCACCAGCATGAGCAATACCAGCACATAGAACACGATCCAAGCCCAAAAGGGCAATACTACTACATTCATGGGCGCAAGACAGTGAATGGGCGAACTGATGTTCACCCATTCAATTTATTTACTTTGCTATTTATCAGTAAAATACAA
The DNA here is from genome assembly GCA_016287065.1 of Muribaculaceae bacterium. Lineage (GTDB taxonomy): Bacteria > Bacteroidota > Bacteroidia > Bacteroidales > Muribaculaceae > Sodaliphilus. The sequence goes on along the minus strand of JAEEVB010000063.1, from coordinate 3,650 downwards.
ATTAATCAGTGATTAGTATTCTTCTTCGTTGAAGAAGAAATCGTCGTCGTTGGTGGGATAGTCGGGCCAGAGTTCTTCGATCGATTCATAGGCCTCGCCCTCGTCTTCAATTTCCTGAAGATTTTCAATTACCTCAAGCGGAGCACCGCTTCTCATAGCATAGTCGATGAGTTCGTCCTTGGTAGCGGGCCAGGGAGCGTCCTCGAGTTTAGTAGCCAGTTCAAGAGTCCAATACATAGTATTAACCTATTAGATAATTATTATGTGTAAGCAAAATTTTTGCAGAAATTTGGCGCAAAAATAGTGCAAAACAATATGATAGCAAAATAAAAATGCAAAAAAAATCGCATAGTGTTACAACTGGCTATTAATCAGCCGATTGTAAACTATTAAAAAACGTGAATTACAGATTTTTGTCCCAATAAATCTCCTGCACCTGGTTCTGGATGTTGTTGAACCGGGCGAAGACGAAGAAGAAATCGCTCAGGCGGTTCACAAACTGGAGCACGAGCGGATCGACGTAGGCCTCACGGGCGAGGGTGACGATGCGGCGCTCGGCACGGCGAGTCACGGTGCGGCAAATGTCGCAGATAGCCGACAAGCGACTACCACCCGGCAGTATGAAACCCTGCATAGGGGGGAGCGAGGCATCGATCTCGTCGATTTTTGCCTCGATTTCCTTGACATCGGCCTCGGTGAGCCCAAACACATGGTTCTCGCCCTCGGAGTCGGTGGCCAGATAAGCACCGATGTTGAAGAGCTTGTTCTGAATCTTGCGCACCAGTTCGTGCATGCCGGGATAGTCGAGTTTGGAGTTATGAGCCAGCAGCCCTATGTTGGCATTGAGTTCGTCGATAGTGCCGTAGGCCTCGACGCGAATGTTGTCTTTGTCAACGCGTTTGCCACCCACCAGGGCTGTTGTGCCCTTGTCGCCGGTGAGGGTGTAGATGTTACTTTTTGTCATATTCGTTTTGTAGTTTATTAAGTTGTTCAATCATTTGTGTTGCATCGCCGACGATGATGGAGCGGTTCAGGTTCTTGCCACGAGAAAAGATGGACTGTTGCGAGATGTTGAGCTGCTCAATCATACCGTCGTACATGCCCATGTGATTAGCAACAATTATGCCACGATTATCCTGGTCATTGATGGTGATTTGTGCCAGTGTGGAAATCCACTCGTCGATGGTGCCAATGCCACCGGGCAGAATCACAAAAGCATCGGCCATTGCAATCATGCGCGACTTGCGATCGTTAAGGTCGCGTGTGGTAACCACCTCATCGTTAAGCGGGTCGAGGCGGTGATGAAACACCTCGGGAATCACGCCCACGATGTGGCCTCCGCTGTTGTGCACCGCCTGGGCGGTGATGTGCATGAGTCCGGCATTCACCCCGCCATAGACCAGAGTGTGGTGATTTGTGCCAATCCAGTTGCCCAGGGTTTCGGCCAAATTGACATATTCCTGTGGCAGGTCGTTGCGCGAAGAGCAGTAAACGGCAATGTTCATAGCGTTATATTATTAATGATGTGTTTCACTTCTTTGAAAGCATAGCTGTGCAGCGAGCCGTCGGCATGACACAGGGTGAGCATGCCGTCGGGCGCCACATGGTCGATGGCGGCCTCGATGATGGTGCCGTTGGGCAGCTGCCAAGGGTACAGCCTGCCGTCGTTGCGGTACAGGCTGCGCATATATTGCTCGTGCAGTTGCAAGCAGGGGCCGGACAGGGCACGCCCTGTCCCTACAATGCGCTGGCACACATCGTGCAGCAGCTGGTCGAGGTCGTAGTCGTTGCCCGTGATTTGCTTGAGCGACACAGGGTTAGGTGCATCGCTCACAAAGCGGGTCTGGTTGATGTTGATGCCCACGCCTATCACGCTGTGCGCAATCTGTTTGCCATCGAGCGAATTCTCGATGAGTATGCCGCAAATCTTATTGTCGTGGTGGTAAATGTCGTTGGGCCACTTCACCTTGAAACCATCGGCAAACTGCGAGAGAAAGTCGCAGATGGCCACCGAAACCGCCTCGCTGATGTAGAACTGCTTGCGCACCTCCACGGGCGGATTCTTGAGCATTAGTGAGAAGGCAAGATTCTTGCCAGGTTCCGATTCCCAACTGTTGCCCTTCTGCCCGCGGCCTGCCGTCTGGCGATAGGTATAGACCACCGTTCTGTCGGGCAGCGACGGGGCATGCTCGAGCAAGTAGGTGTTGGTTGATTTGGCCTCTTCAAGGCCTATGTAATTGATCATGTTGTGTCAGTCAATGTCGGGGAAAGTGACTTTGAGCAGGCGGGTCTCGTCGTCATTTACAGTGAGGTCAACGCGCACGGTGTCGTCGGGCAGCAGGCCCTCGATGCGTTCGGGCCACTCGATGAGGCACACGGCACCCGAGTCGAAGTAGTCTTCGGCACCAATGTCGACGGCTTCCTGCTCGTTCTCAAGGCGATAGCAGTCGAAGTGGTAGATGAGTTCGGCTGTAGTGTCGCTACGATACTCGTTGATGATGGCGAACGAGGGCGAGTTGGTGGTGTCGGTTTCCACGCCCAGCTGGCGACACAATTCGTTGATAAAGGTGGTTTTACCGGCTCCCATCTGCCCGTAGAAGGCGAACACGGTGAAGTCGTCCATCTCGGTCATGAACTTGTAGGCAGCCATCTCGAGATCCTCGAGCGAGTTGATTTTTATCTCTAAATCTTTGTTATTCATATCGGGTCACTATTTGATGAGTTCAAGAATCTGGTTAGCAGCGTCTTTGGTGTTCACCTTGCTGATGATGTGGGTAACTACGCCCTGCTCATTGACGAGGAAGGTGGTGCGCACGGTGCCCATATAGGTGCGGCCCGCCATCTTCTTTTGCTGCCACACGCCAAAGGCCTGGTTCAGTGTGGTATCGGTGTCGGCAATGAGGGGGAAAGGCAGACTGTACTTTTCGGCAAACTTGGTGTGCGAGGCCTGCGAATCCTTGCTCACGCCCAGGATTTCGTAGCCCGCCTTGCGCAGTTGCAGGTAGCCGTCGCTCAGGCTGCAAGCCTCGGCGGTGCAGCCGGGAGTGTTGTCCTTGGGATAGAAGTAGATGACAAGTTTCTTGCCGGCAAAGTCGCTGGCCTTCACTTGGTTGCCATTTTGGTCAACACCCAAAACTTCGGGAATTTTATCACCAATATTCATGTTTATGGTTTTTTAGAGGTTTCACAATCTTTTAGGAAGACAAAATTAGTGTAAGGAGAGCGAAAAACCAAACATGTTTAAGTTTTTCGGAGCCGCAGCCTAATTTCGCTGTTTTTAGAGCAAAATTAGTGCAAACTGAGCGCAAATGCAAATTAGTTTGCAATTTGCTGCTGGTTTTTAGAGAAGAGTGGGATGAATGAAACATTTGGGAATCTCGGGAATCTTGGGAATTCTGGGAAATTTGGGAAATTTGGGAATTTTGGGGAAAATGCTGAGGTCGATTTTTAGGTTTTGGTGTTTTGGGGAATGATGGTGTGCTGGTGGTTCTCATAACGATTGGTTAAATTATAGTTCGCAATAGAGGCAAAGATAGGGATGGATGGGCGCTAGGTGAATGGTGATAGCACAGTTTAGTAGACGAGCAGACGAGCAGACGAGGGTTCTGTGCCCCCCTGTAAAGAAATAATAAAAATCAATGATTTCTTTT